>CAMHMM010000024.1 GCA_946186215.1 uncultured Ruminococcus sp.
CGGTGAGTTGTACCTTAAAGGTGTAAGTGTATGAGTGTGGCGTTAGTCACACTCATTTTACTTTTAACAAAATTTGTATATTAAGTAAAATTTCAAAAATAGAAAGGATATGGTGTTTTGAAAAAGGTTGCCGTTATCATGGGCTCGGACAGCGACTACACCGTAGTCAGAGCTTGTCTTGAAGAACTGAAAAAATATGATATTCCCTTTGAGGCTCATGTTATGAGCGCCCACAGAAGCCCCGCCCTTGCTGCTGATTTTGCCGCTAAGGCTCGTGAAAACGGCTTCGGAGTTATCATCTGTGCAGCGGGGATGGCAGCACATCTTGCGGGAGTTATCGCAGGAAACACCACTCTTCCTGTCATAGGCATCCCGATAAAGTCTACCTTTGAGGGGCTCGATGCTCTTCTTGCCACAGTTCAGATGCCATCTGGCGTACCTGTTGCAACAGTTGCTGTGAACGGCGCTAAAAATGCAGCAGTCCTCGCAGCTCAGATACTCTCACTTTCCGATGATGTGCTTGCTCAGAAGCTCGCCGCCGACAAGGCTAAGATGACCGAAGGCGTTATCGCCAAGGATGCTGCTTTACAGGAAAAATTAAAGGAGCTTTGATGAGATATACTCACATTCTTTTTGATCTTGACGGCACTCTCACGGATTCAGGCCCGGGCATAATGAATTGCTTCAGATATGCCTTTGAAAAAATGGGCTGTGAAGTACCGGCTGATCTGAAGCGTTTCGTAGGCCCTCCTCTTGAAGATAGCTTCAGCAAGGCCTGCGGAATGAGTGATGAGGACACCGCAAAGGCTGTGGCATACTACCGCGAGCGGTACTTTGACAAAGGCATATATGAAAATAAAGTATATGACGGCATCAGGGAAATGCTTGAACAGCTGACAGCTGCAGGCTGTATCCTTGCGGTATCCACAAGCAAGAATCAAAAAGGCGCGGATATAGTTCTCGATCATTTTGATCTCAAACGGTTTTTCAGAGTGATATGCGGAAGTGATGCTTCAAACGGCATAGTCACGAAGACCGATGTGATAGAACACACCATAAAAGAACTTGGCTCACCCGACAAGAACACTGTTCTGATGATAGGTGACAGGGATTATGATGTGAAAGGAGCACATGAGGCGAACATCGCCTGCATGGGAGCCCTCTGGGGCTACGGCAGCAGGAAGGAATTCACAAACGCTGCTGCAGACCTTATCGCAGCCACACCCAAAGAGGCTGCAGAACTGATACAGCAATGATTCGGATCTTAAAGCTCGCAAAAAAAAGATCTGTTATCCATAACATAACTAAACACTAAAAGGAGTTCGTATGGGTGGTTTTTTTGGACTCGTATCGCACAGCGATGCGGTAAATGATGTATTCTTCGGCACGGACTATCATTCACATCTGGGCACAAGAAGAGGCGGAATGGTTGCATATTCCAATGAAAAGGGCTTTCAGAGAAGCATCCACAGCATCGAAAATTCACCGTTCCGTACAAAATTCGAGGATGATATCGCAACAATGGAGGGAAATATCTGCATCGGATGCATTTCCGACACAGATCCCCAGCCTATCCTGCTTCGTTCCAAGCTCGGAGTATATGCAGTATGCAGCATAGGTATCATCAACAACGACGATGCTCTCAGGAATGAGATCATGGCAGCTCAGTCCACAAGCTTTGAAGTAATGAGCAGCGGAAAAGTCAACTGGAGCTCGCTTATCGGCGCACTTATCGCGGAAAAGGATTCCTTTGTGGAGGGCATACGCTTTGCTCAGGACAAGATCGAGGGCACTATATCCCTGCTCGTCCTCACAAATGACGGCATAATCGCAGCAAGGGACAAAAACGGCAGACTTCCGATAATAATCGGCAAAAAGGACGGCGCTTACTGCTGCTCCTTTGAGTCCTTCGCGTTCCAGAAGCTGGGCTACACCACATACAGAGAGCTGCTTCCCGGCGAGATCGTAAAGATAACCGCAGACAGCTGCGAAACACTTTCTCCCGGCCACGCTGAAATGAATATCTGCACATTCCTCTGGACATACTACGGCTACCCCAATTCGGTATATGAGGGCGTTACCGTTGAGACCATGAGAACGAGAAACGGCGAGATCATGGCCGAGTATGAGATAAAAAACGGCACTCTTCCCGATGTTGATTATGTATGCGGCATCCCCGATTCGGGCATACCCCATGCGATCGGCTATTCCAACCGCTCACACATACCCTTTGCCCGTCCGTTCATCAAGTACACTCCCACATGGCCGAGAAGCTTCATGCCCCAGAACCAGAAGATCCGCAATCAGGTGGCAAAGATGAAGCTCATCCCCGTACACGAGCTCATCGAGGGCAAGCGTCTGCTCTTCGTGGATGACAGCATCGTGCGCGGCACACAGATGAGAGAGACAGTTGAGTTTCTCTATGAGAACGGCGCTAAGGAAGTTCATATGCGCTCAGCCTGTCCGCCTATCATGTATGGCTGCAAGTACCTCAACTTCTCCCGCAGCACATCCGAGCTTGATCTTATCGCAAGAAAGATCATCGACGAATTCGAGGGCGAGGAAGGAAAGAAATACATCACCGAATACAGCGACGGAACTACCGAGCGCGGACGCAGGCTCAGAGATGAGATCTGCCGCCGCCTGAAGCTCACCTCACTGGAATTCCAGTCTCTCCCCGGCACCGTAGAGGCAGTTGGCCTTGACCGCTGCAAGCTCTGCACCTATTGCTGGGATGGAAAACAGTGATCGGATCTGACAGATAAGGAAACTAAAGCCTGTGTATTTTCCCGGATTTTGTCGGGAAATACACTGAAAGCATGAATTAGAAGAATATAAACATTCCAAACAAGAAAAGGTAGGAACCAATGAATAGTTTTTCTGAAAGCTACAAAGAAGCAGGCGTTGATGTAACAGCCGGATACAAGTCCGTAGAGCTTATGAAAAAGCATGTTGCAAGGACACAGATCCCCGGCGTGCTCGCAGGCATAGGCGGCTTCGGCGGTCTCTTCGCTCCCGACCTCACCGGTATGACAGAACCCGTTCTGGTCTCCGGCACAGACGGAGTTGGCACTAAGATCAAGCTTGCATTTCTCCTTGACAAGCATGATACCGTGGGTATCGACTGCGTTGCAATGTGTGTCAACGACATCATCTGCTGCGGCGCAAAGCCCCTGTTTTTCCTGGATTACATCGCCTGCGGAAAAAATTTTCCCGAGAAGATCGCACAGATCGTAGCAGGCGTTTCCGAGGGCTGTGTGCGTGCAGGCTGCGCTCTTATCGGCGGCGAGACTGCCGAGCATCCCGGCCTTATGCCCGAAGAGGAATACGACCTTGCAGGCTTTTCCGTTGGTGTTGTGGACAAGTCTAAGATACTTGATCCCTCTGTTCAGAAGCCCGGAGATGTGCTTATTGCAATAAAGTCCAGCGGCGTGCATTCCAACGGATTTTCACTGATAAGAAAGGTGTTCTCCATCAACGAGCAGAACCTTATGCGCCACCAGTCAGATATCGGTTCTACTCTCGGCGAAACACTTCTCACTCCCACAAGGATATATGTCAAGGCTGTCCTGAAGCTGATCGATGAGATAAAGGTAAAATCCCTCTCCCACATCACTGGCGGCGGCTTTTATGAGAATATTCCCCGCTCTCTTCCCGACGGGATAACCGCAAAGATCGACAGGAGCGCTGTACAGGTGCTGCCCATATTCGACCTTATCGCAAAGACCGGCAAGATTCCCGAAAGGGATATGTTCAACACCTTCAACATGGGTGTGGGCATGATCGCCTGTGTGGATAAGAACGACGCAGACAAGGCGATAGAGGTGCTCAGAGCCGCAGGCGAAGAGGCATATGTATTAGGTGAGCTCGTAAGCGGCGATGAGGGCGTAATTATCTCATAATGGAAACATCTAAAAAAGCTAATGTGCTCAAAATAGTTACCACTATTTTTCTGCCCCTTAGCGTGTTATCCATATCGCTTTTTGCTGTAACAGGCTATGGAATGGTGTGGACAGGCTCATCCGGCTTTAAGAAAAGATATTATAATATCGCAGCTGTGATGTACTTTATTGAAGCAGTTTTTTCACTGATAAAGCTGTACCTGTCAGTACATATCGGCATTATGGGACAAAGCTTTGCATATGCTCTTTTTGGCAAAGCAGCTCTTTTCGTCTTTTGGATAATAACTGCCGTTATTATGGTGATACAGGGCATACTGTCCATGAATACGGCCAAAAGCTGCACAGACAACGGTTCTTTTTTTGAGTAGAGGTACCTATGAAAAACATAATCGTACTTGTATCGGGCGGCGGAACAAATCTGCAGGCGCTTATCGATGCACAGAACAGAGGAGAGATAGAAAACGGCAGGATAACCTGTGTGATCTCTTCAAAGGAGGGCGCATATGCCCTTGAAAGAGCGAAAAACAACGGCATAAAGGGAATTGTGCTCCCGCGAAAGAATTTCACGGACAACCGCTCCTATTCCATCGCGCTGCTCGAGCTGCTCAATGCTGAAAACGCCGATGTTATCGTATATGCCGGCTTTATGACCATTCTCGATGAATGTGTATGCAATGCATACCCGTACAAGATGGTGAATGTCCATCCTGCCCTTATCCCGTCATTCTGCGGAAAGGGCTACTATGGTCTGCGGGTACACGATGAGGTGCTCAAAAGAGGCGTGAAGGTCACGGGAGCAACGGTGCATTTTGTCACCAGCGAATGTGACGGCGGCCCCATAATCCTGCAAAAGGCAGTTGAAGTCCGCAAAGACGATACCCCTGAAACACTTCAGCGCCGTGTCATGGAACAGGCCGAATGGAAGATACTCCCCATGGCTGTTTCCATGCTTTGCGCAGGAAAAATAGAGATAAAGGACAATATCGCGTTTGTGAATGAGGATAAGTAAAATACAAAAGCCGTCTGGCTTCGGAAAGTCATCATGACACATCACGGCAAATCAGAGTCTGTCTGATAAACATATGGCTTCGCCGATCCAAATACGCGACATAAAAGGAGATATACTATGGAAAAGCTTGATATTGCAAAGCAGCTTTCTGCCAATGCCTATCCCGGCAGAGGCATCATAATAGGCAAATGCGAATGCGGAAAATATGCGGTAACAGCATATTTTATCATGGGCAGGAGCGTGAACAGCCGCAACCGCGTGTTCGTTGAGGACGGACAGGGAATCCGCACTCAGGCGTTTGATCCCTCAAAGCTCACCGATCCCCATCTGATAATCTATTCCCCCGTTCGTGTTCTAGGGAAGGATGTTATCGTGACCAACGGCGACCAGACCGACACGATATATGAGCTCATGGAAAAGGGACAGACCTTTGAGCAGTCACTTCGCACCCGCGAATTTGAAGATGATGCACCCAACTTCACACCGAGGATATCCGGCATCCTTCACCTTGAGGATGGATTCAGCTATGAGATGTCTATTCTCAAGAGCGCAGACGGCAACCCCGATTCCTGCAGAAGATACACATTCTCATATTCAAATCCCGTTGCAGGACAGGGACATTTCATCCACACCTACATGGGCGACGGCAATCCCCTGCCCAGCTTTGAAGGCGAGCCTGAGCTCGTAGGCATCAGCGGCCCCATAGATGAATTTACAGACAAGCTCTGGAACAGTCTCAACGAGGACAACAAGGTATCTCTCTTTGTGCGCTTTATCGACCTTGAAAACGGCACTGCCGAAACAAGGATCGTTAATAAGAATAAGTGATCCCGAACGGAGGAAACAACATGAACGAAATGCTGTTAAAATACGGCTGTAACCCCAACCAGAAGCCGTCAAGAGTGTTTATGGAAAACGGTGAGGAGCTTCCCATAACCGTACTCAACGGCAAGCCCGGTTACATAAATCTTCTTGACGCATTCAACGGCATACAGCTCGTCAAGGAGCTCAAAAAGGCAACAGGTCTCCCCGCTGCCACATCCTTCAAGCATGTATCCCCTGCAGGCGCTGCAATAGGTCTCCCCCTTTCAGAGACACTGAGCAAGATCTACTGGGTTGATGATCTCGGCGAGCTCTCTCCCCTTGCCTGTGCATATGCAAGAGCAAGAGGTGCGGACAGAATGTCATCCTACGGCGATTTCATCGCTCTTTCTGATATATGCGATGTTCCCACTGCAAAGATGATACAGCGCGAGGTATCCGACGGCGTTATCGCCCCGGGCTACACCGATGAGGCTCTCGAGATACTTAAATCCAAGCGTAAGGGCACATACAACATCATTCAGATAGACGAAAGCTATGTTCCCGCTCCCGTTGAGCGCAAGCAGGTGTACGGCGTGACCTTCGAGCAGGGCAGAAATGAGCTTCCCATCGACAATGAGCTCCTTGCAAATGTCGTTACCGACAACAAGGATATCCCCGATGACAAGAAGCGCGATCTGCTCATCTCCCTTATCACCCTCAAATACACACAGTCCAACTCTGTGTGCTATGTAAAGGATGGTCAGGCTATCGGCATCGGCGCAGGACAGCAGTCAAGAATACACTGCACACGCCTTGCCGGACAGAAGGCAGACAACTGGTGGCTCAGACAGTGCCCCAAGGTCATGGCTCTTCCCTTTAAGGATGATGTCCGCCGTGCAGACAGGGACAATGCGATAGATGTTTACATCGGCGATGAATATGAGGATGTTCTCCGTGACGGCGAATGGCAGAAGGTATTTACCTCATGCCCCGCTCCCCTCACAAGAGAGGAAAAGAAGGAATGGCTTGCAAAGAACACAGATGTTTCCCTGGGCTCTGATGCATTCTTCCCCTTCGGCGACAACATCGAGCGTGCGCACAAATCGGGCGTTGAGTATATCGCACAGCCCGGCGGCTCTATCCGCGATGACAATGTTATCGAGACCTGCAACAAGTACGGTATCGCAATGGCATTCACAGGTATCAGACTTTTCCATCACTGATACGAAAAAATAATCAGAAAAGAAGAAGATGAATATGAGTACAACAGAAAAGACACAGGGCACACCCAAGTGTGTCAAAACATTAGCGCTGATCTCCGCAGCAGCAACAGTGGTCTATTTTATCATAACACTGGTGCTTGTACTGGTCCCCGACCTGGTAGTATCACAAATACACGCAAACCCCGCGGTGCTGGATGAATATGTGATCTCCCAGCCGCAGCTGATGATGTTTGTGGGAATGTTTGCAGTCTGCCTGTTTTTCCCGATACTTTCCATCGTGACGGTGGCAATGAACGGAAAGGGCGGCTTCAAAAGCGCTGTGATAAAGCTCATCGTAGCTGTACTGCTGGTAATTGCAAGCACGAGCATCACAAAGGCTCTTTCCACCGAGCTTTCCACACAGCTCAACGAGCTTGAATCCAACGCAAGCATGGCTGTATTTTCCTTTACAAACACTCTTGTAGCCAAGGTATCCTACATCTATATGGCTGCAAGAACGATGCTCTTCTGCGCCCTCTCCATCGAAGCATTTGAATTTTCCAAAAATGGAAAGCAGGGAGTTTGAGGCTCATAAGCACAGTCTGCACAACCGCACAGAGCTGCTTGCAAGCAGCAAGATAGGCTGCTTTCACTGCATGAGGATTTTTTCCCACACAGCTCTTACGGAATTCTGTGACGGAGGCGAAACGGGGCTCTGCCCTGCCTGCGGCTCAGACAGCCTTATTGGTGACAGATCGGGCTTTGAGATCACGAAGACATTTTTAAAAGGCATGAATCAGGTATATTTTTGATGAAAAACAAGATAATATGCGGGATATTTGCGGCGGCACTTCTGTGCTCCTGCACTCAGGTAAGCGAGCCGGATACAACTGCTGCAGATGTGACCACAACTGCTGCCGCAGAGCCCGTACAGGAAACTGCCGCTGAAGAGACTACTGCCCTGTTCTCCGAGACAGAAACGGAAGCTGCGACCACCTCTGCCGAGGCCGAAACAGAAGAAGAGACAGCGACAGAGGCTCCGGATATCGACTACAAGCAGCTACTTATTTCTGCAGTCAATGAAAACACGGACTGGTTCGATGTTCTTGCGGATAATGAGGACGGCGGCATGGGTATGTCATACTGCTCCTTTGCTGATCTCGACCTTGACGGAAGGCCGGAGTTCATCACAGGCGGCAAGACCTACGGTGCCCACGGCGCTGTTAGATTTATCATATACAGATGCGGTGATGACGGCACGGTAAGCACCAATGAAGATGTGATGTTCTGGCCGGACTATGATTACAATTATGAGATTGCGCTGATGCCCGTGTATATCCTGAAAAACAGGGAAAGCGGCGATATCAAGCTTGTTTCCGCCGATAATGACGGAACGGCATTCTCGACAGAATATTACCTTACCGAGTATGATCCCGCGCACATAAAGGAAGAAGACAGCAGGATAGCATCCCTCACGATCTATGCCGATGACAGCGGCGAGGAAAACGACTCCGCAGCAGAGGCGAATTTCAAGGAAGCTTACAGAAATGTATTTGACCGCGATAAATACGAGATATACAGCCTGCAGGAAATATGCACCCCTATTTACTGCACGAATTCCGCGGCTGAATATCTGGGCGAGGACGAGCTTTCCGCTGTGCCCGAGGGCGTTGCGGTATTCAGGAAGGGCGAGGACAACACAGAAATACTGAGCGCTTCCATGGATGATTTTTATAATGCGGTTGCTTCCGGGAAGGAAGCGGAAAGGCTGCCCTTTGAAGGGTTTGCAGGAAAGGACTGATCAAAATAGATATTCTCGTAGTAGGCGGCGGCGGAAGAGAGCACGCCATAATAATGAAGCTTGCTGAAAGCCCCCGCGTAGATAAGCTGTACTGTGCTCCCGGCAACGGCGGTATCTCCCGCTATGCACAGTGCTTTGATGTAAAGGCAACGGATATTGACGGAATGGTAGCTCTTGCAAAGCAGCTCAAAGCCGATATGGTAGTTGTTGCTCCCGATGATCCGCTGGTTCTCGGAATGGTGGACGCTCTCAACGCAGAGGGCTTTATCACCTTCGGCCCCGACAAGGCTGCAGCAATAATAGAGGGCAGCAAGGTATTTTCCAAGAACCTTATGAAAAAATACGGCATCCCCACTGCGGGATATGAGGTATTCACCGACAGCGCTTCTGCCATCGCATATCTCAAAGAACAGAACAGCTACCCCGCTGTTATAAAGGCAGACGGCCTTGCACTGGGAAAAGGCGTTATCATTGCTCAGAATGAGGAAGAAGCCGTAAATGCCGTTCATTCCATGATAGATGACAGGCAGTTCGGCGAATCCAGCTCAAGAGTAGTAATAGAAGAGTATCTCACAGGTCCTGAGGTATCCGTTCTCTCCTTTACCGACGGAAATATAGTCGTTCCCATGGTATCGAGCATGGATCACAAGCGTGCCTTTGACAATGACGAGGGACTCAACACAGGCGGCATGGGCACAGTGGCCCCTAATCCCTATTACACCGAGGGAGTTGCCGAAAAGTGCATGGAGACCATATTCCTGCCTACCATAAACGCTATGAAGGCTGAGGGACGCACCTTCAAGGGCTGTCTCTATTTCGGTCTGATGATAACCCCCAAGGGGCCTAAGGTCATTGAATACAACTGCCGCTTCGGCGATCCCGAAACACAGGTCGTACTTCCTTTGCTCGACGGCGACCTCTGCGATATATTTGAATCCGTTTACAACGGAACCCTTTCGCAGACACAGATCGGCTGGAAGGATGAAAGCGCTGCCTGCGTGGTAATGGCATCGGGCGGCTATCCCCTTTCCTACAAAAAGGGAATCGAAATGAACGGCATGGATGAAAACGGACAGGTAGAAAATTCCTTTGTTTATCATGCAGGCACAAAGTATGAAAACGGAAAATTCTACACCAACGGAGGCAGAGTCATCGGCGTTACCTCCACTGCCGAAACACTTGAAAAAGCACTGGAAAAGTCCTATGCATCCGTGGCAAAGATAGATTTTGAGGGCGCTCATTTCAGGCACGATATAGGCAAAAGAGCACTTGCAGCGCTGAAATGACATAATGCATCAGCCCATTTTAACATAAAGGAGATTTCTATGAGCGACTTAAATATTGTGTGCCTTGATCTGGAAGGAGTTCTTGTTCCCGAGATATGGATAGCATTCTCCGAAGCAAGCGGCATCCCCGAGTTAAAGCGCACCACAAGAGACGAACCCGACTACAACAAGCTGATGAACTGGAGACTGGGCATTCTCAAGGAGCATGGCCTCGGTCTCAAAGAGATACAGGAGACCATCGCCAAGATTGATCCCATTCCCGGTGCAAAGGAATTCCTCGATGAGCTCAGAAGCATCACTCAGGTAGTCATTCTCAGCGACACCTTCACTCAGTTTGCCGCACCCCTTATGAAAAAGCTGGGCTGGCCGACAATATTTTGCAACACTCTCGAGGTTGCGGATAACGGTGAGATCACAGGCTTTAAGATGCGCTGCGAAAACGGCAAGCTCACAACTGTAAAGGCATTCCAGTCTATCGGCTTTGAGACAATTGCCAGCGGCGACAGCTACAACGATCTGGGCATGATAAAGGCATCCAAGGCAGGATTCCTCTTCAAATCCACCGAGAAGATCAAGGCGGACAATCCTGAGCTTCCCGCATTCGAGGAATACTCCGAGCTGCTTGCAGCCATCAGGAAGGCACTTTAAAGGCAGGCGCAAGTAATGACTATCAGTAAGATCGTTTTCCCCCTGCCCTTCCATATCCACATCATATTCGTGGCGGTGGCCACCCTGCTGATGATATTCTGCTATGTTAAGCTTCGCAGGAAGTATCAGCTCTATATCATAATCGGCCTGCTCTCCACATTCCTTGTGTATATCGCCCGCCCCAAGATAGTTTTCTATATGCTGGGCATTGAGGAGTTCATCCTTCTCGGCCTTGCTATATGGGATATGAAAAAGTACGAAAAAGCTGAAAAGCTTCGTGAAAAGGCTGCAAAGGAGCAAAAGGAACAGGCAGAGGCTGCCGCAGAGACTTCGGCAGAGCCGGAACAACAATAAATATGAAAATCCCGGACGATACTGGTCGTCCGGGACTTTTATTACTCTGCGTTTTCTGCTGATGCGGTCTTTCCAACGGCGGTATCCATGCCGTTTACCTTTACAGTGGGATCATCCAGATCGATTATCAGGCACTTTTTCCCCTGTATCACGGATGTGCGCACTTTATCGGTAGCATCCCTGCCGATATTGACGGTGATTGATTCCGCTGCAAGCACTGTCTTGTTTTCCACAAGGTTTGAAGCGGTAAGAGCGAATTCACCTACCACCTTTTCAAACACATCGGGAACGGCAGTGATCCTTTCATCACTCACTCCCGCATCCGCAAGGATATTTTTCAGTCTGCCCGAATCTATCATAGGCGGCTCTGTTTCATTTTTATTCTGAGCGATGATATCCTCGATTATATCATTCACCTGAGTAATAACGCCATAATCCAGTTCATCTGCACACACCTGTGAAAGTACGGCGCGGAATTTCTCCTTTTCGCCCTCTGCGGTGTAGCTGAATGTACCCTCGAGCACATCCTCGATTATGGAAAGATTGGGCTTCTTCGGCGAACGGGTGTAGTACATAACTGAATTCACATCTGCGCTGCGGTCGGAGAATACAGGGAACAAAAAGCCGTCCTGCGGTGCTTTGGAAATGATCATCTCGGTATTGGATTTCTTGAATATGCCCTTCTGTACACCGTCATAGAAAAGCCCGTCATCACCGGTATTGGCGTAGCAGATCGCGGTAACAAGGAAATTATAGTCCATATCCGAATCATCAAGGCGCTCGTCGTTTTTGTTTTTCTTAGGCACGGAATAGGAGCAGAAGCCGATAATAACAGTGTAGTTCTCTGCGATCTCGGTATTATCAACGATCCTGCTGATAAGCGCCTGATTTGCCTCATCATCGTTCAGTTCGCCCTTCAGGGCATTATACAGTGTGAACTGAGCGCCGCCCTCCTCATAGGATTCACGGGGAAAGCCATATTCCGTAAGGTTCTTTCCGAGAGTGCCGCTGAGTGTTTTTTTCAGCGTTTCAAGGATAACAGCCGATTCGTCGGCCTCTATGGATACATAATCGCGCTTTTCACTGCACAGCACATTCTTTTCACTGTTTACAAATGCGGTGAGCACTCTGTGTATCACAAACAATCCCGAATCATCGGAAAAGTTCTTTTTGATCTCTGCTACTTCCTTCTTATTCATAATATAACCCTTTCATTTCCGGTTTAAATTGCCGTACTGCTTTGATGAGCAGTACGGCTCTTGTTTGTTTAGTTGGCAGAATCACTTATATCCTCGAAAGAGGGAAAATCATCCGAGAATGTTTCTGCGCCGCTGTCGGGTGCAAAATCAGGCAGTGTTTCAACGATATCCTCAAATACTCCGCCGTCGGGATCGATATCAGCAGGCTTTTGCACTATCTCCTCAGCTGTGGTCTGAGCCTTCGTTTCTCTGGGCTTTTCCTGAGCCTGCGTCTCAACGCTCTCGCTTCTGTCCTTTGAAAGGACTATGGCCTGTGAATACATCTGCTTGAATCTTGTTTCAAAGCGATCGATGTTGTAGCTGATAATGCCCTTCATCGGATCGTTGAGCGTTACAGTTCCGTCATTCAGATCATATCCCACAAGGACAAAGCAATGCTCGTTTAAGTACCAGTCCAACCTTTCCCCTGTATTGTTGTCAAACCAAGTCTCGTAGTATTCCGGAGCATCAGTCTCTACAACCAGATAACTCTTGTCCAGCGGCATA
>CAMHMM010000025.1 GCA_946186215.1 uncultured Ruminococcus sp.
AAGATCCCCGGCTCATTCACAAAGCGCGAAGGCAAGCCCTCCGAGAAGGCTATCCTCACATCCCGCTGCGTTGACAGACCTATCAGACCGCTCTTCCCCAAGGATATGAGAAATGATGTGTCCGTAGTTATCACCGTTCTTGCAGTAGATCCCGACACACAGCCCGAGATCGTCGGCATGATCGCTACATCTATTGCAATCTCCATTTCCGATATTCCCTGGAACGGTCCTATCGGCGGCATCAGCGTAGGCCTTGTTGACGGACAGATCGTCCTCAACCCCAACCTTGAGCAGAGAATGAAGAACGACCTGAACCTCACAGTTGCCGGCACAATGGAAAAGATCGTCATGATCGAAGCAGGCGCAAACGAGGTCGATGATGACACTATGCTCAATGCCATCATGGAAGGCCACAAGGAAATAAAGAAGATCGTTGAGTTCATCAATGATATCAAGGCTCAGATCGGCAAGAAGAAGTTTGAATTCGAGTCCATGGAGGTAGATCACGACCTCTTTGATGCTATCGAGGCTTTTGCATCCGACAGAGTCAAGGTGGCTCTCGACACAGACGACAAGAACAAGCGTGAAGAGATGCTCAACCCCATCAAGGATGATATCCACGCTAAGTTCGACGAGGAATATCCCGACAAGATACTCATGATCGATGAGTGCATATACAAGCTCCAGAAGAAGATAGTAAGAAACTGGCTCTATGAGGGCAAGCGCGTTGACGGCAGAGGCCTTGACGATATCCGTCCTCTCGCAGCAGAGGTAGGCCTTCTTCCCAGAGTTCACGGCTCAGGCCTGTTCACAAGAGGTCAGACACAGGTGCTCACCATCGCAACACTCGGCCCTGTAAGCGATTCCCAGAAGATAGACGGTATCGATGAGGAAGATACAAAGCGCTATATGCACCAGTATAACTTCCCCTCCTATTCCGTAGGTGAGACCAAGCCTTCAAGAGGCCCCGGAAGAAGAGAGATAGGCCATGGTGCACTTGCTGAAAGAGCGCTTGTCCCCGTTATCCCCTCTGTGGATGAATTCCCCTATGCAATGAGACTGGTTTCCGAGGTCCTTTCCTCCAACGGTTCCACATCTCAGGGCTCTATCTGCGGTTCCACACTGGCACTTATGGATGCTGGTGTTCCCATCAAGGCTCCTGTAGCAGGTATCTCCTGCGGCCTTATCACCCGTGACGACGGCTCCTTCCAGACTATGGTAGATATCCAGGGACTCGAGGATTTCTTCGGCGACATGGACTTCAAGGTAGGCGGAACAAAGAAGGGTATCACCGCTATTCAGGTGGATATCAAGGTAGACGGCCTTACATATGACATCATCCGTGAGGCATTCGCAAAGACTCACAAGGCAAGGGACTACATCCTTGACGAGATCATGCTCAAGGCTATACCCGAGCCCCGCAAGGAAGTCGGCCAGTATGCTCCCAAGATGCTCAAGACCACTGTTCCCACCGACAAGATCAGAGATGTTATCGGTCAGGGCGGCAAGGTCATCCAGAAGATCTCCGCTGACTGCGGCGTAAAGATAGATATCAACGATGAGGGCGATGTATTCGTAAGCGGTGTTGACAAGGCAGGCTGCCGCAAGGCTATCCAGATCATCAACACAATAGCAAACGATCCCGAGATCGGTGCTATCTACAAGGGCAAGGTAGTAAGGCTCATGTCCTTCGGTGCATTTGTTGAGATAGCTCCCGGCAAGGACGGACTTGTTCATATCTCCAAGCTCGACAAGCAGAGAGTTGAGCGCGTTGAGGATGTTGTTTCCATCGGTGACGAGATCGTTGTCAAGGTAATGGAAATAGATCAGCAGGGACGCATCAACCTTTCCAGAAAGGATGCTCTTGCAGATCTCGAGGCAAAGAGAAACGGCTGATATGCCCGAGCCTTGACTGCAAAGACCTGAATAAACAAAACAGACGGGCAGAGATCGGCGGATCACTGCCCGTTTATTGCAAAAGGACATGACACCGGGCTTTAGTGTATGACACACAGAGCCTAAAAAAACGGCTGATGAGAGGACACTATGGGTAAGTTTGTCTACAAGGACCCCTGATGTGGTATACTGAGTATGCTCTGAATGTGTGAAATGGCGGTGAAATAATGGCAGACGATATAAGGAAAAAGGTACAGCGGATCATTGATGAAAAAGGGCTCTGCAGCTGTATGAACGCCACAAAGTGGAATGAGCTGCGAAATGCTGTGATAAATGAGCTGCCCTTTCAGCCGCCGTTTATCGTAAAGTTTCTGATGGATGAGGAATGCTTCGGTGAGCAGGACTTTGAGCGGGATGTGTATCACACGGCGGACTGGCATTATGCGTATTCCATCGACGGATACAGCTTTGATGCATCATTTGCGATAGAATGGATACGGATCCACCCCCGTTATCTTAAAAGCAGGGGAGCGCTCCTTGAGCCCGAAGTCGTAAGCTGTGAAAAGGAATTTGTGCAGGTACTGAACAAATATAACATTCCCTATGAAGAGGAAAACGGTGTCTACACTGTATATGGGTACAGATAATTTCAGAAGCTAAATTCAATAAATAAGATGCTTGAATTTTGGGCATTTTAAATTCTATTGACAAAGCATTATATGCAAGGGGAATTGTAGAAATACTTAAGAAAATAGAAAAAGAGTTATAGATCATAACAAGCTTTAATAGCGTATATATCTTTGAAGAATGGTATTTTTGATTTAATAGTATAAAACGAATTTATAAAACGCACCGCAGAGGTTATTCTGCGGTGTGTCTGTATTCTCGTCCTATCCATTCCATAAGGAGATTTACGATGCGTTCCTGTTCGTTTTCCGTCAGGGCTCTGCCTTGCGGCACCCTGTACCACTTTTCAAGACAGCCCCGACAGCAGCAGGCGCAGGCGTGCTGTGCCTTGAAAACGGGGTGCCCGCGATAAGGTGTCTGCTTTCCGTCATTGGGGATATATGCGGGCGCGAGTCGTTTTGCTATCATATCTTTGCAGTGTTCACGCAGCTTTTGTGTGCCTATGCGGTCGATATATGCCTTATCCTTTATATCAAGGCGGAAGGATGAGCGGAATTTCGAGCGTGACAATCTGAAAAGTGCCTGATCTATGGTCTGCATCAGCCCTTCACCCACTCATAGATCACCGCGTACCACTCTCTTATCCAGTATGACGGAAGCAGGAGCCTCTGTGTGTGGGAGCTGACAGCGGCACAGTCAGCCAATCCGTTTTTTTCGGCGATAAGCATAGCCCTGTACTGGTGAAATTCGCTGGTGGCGATGACAACCCTGCCGCCGAGCCCCCGTTCCTTCATTATCCTGCATGAAAAGGCGAAATTTTCCGCAGTAGTGGTGGAACGATCCTCCATGATGATGCGGTCGGGGGAGATGCCTTTATCAATGAGTACATCGCGGATAGCCTCAGCTTCGCTGAATGGCTCGTCACTGCCTTTCCCGCCGGATGCGATGCACACCGCAGAGGGGTTTTCCATCAGGTATGAACAGGCTGCCTCTGCTCTCCTGCGCAGCATCAGTGAAGCGCCGTCTGGCTTTACCCTGCACCCGAGGACGATGACTGCATCTGCGCCATTTTCGGGATAATTCTGCGCCTGCCTTATCATCAGAACGGATATCACTGCCGCGAGGATTATGCATACAGCCGCAACAGCGGAAAATACGATGATGCTCGCTTTGCCCCATGTCCGTTCCCACAGGCGGCCGATAAACTTGTATATGCTCTTGTGGAGCAGGCAAAAAAACAGCAGTGCAAGCGAGAGCACTGCGCCGGTAATATTGCCAAGATTTGCAGTCGTGGTAGCTGCCGCACTGATAAATATCAGAAGCATCAGCACCGCGGCTGCGGAAAATAAAATATAGATCATATTTACCTCACAAAGGTCATATCATCAGCGTATCCCTGTTTGCGGAGCGTATCTCCATAGTGCCGTTCTGAGCATGGAAATAAACCGTTCTTGCGTAGCTGCCGCCTGTCTCCGAAGCGATTATCGGGATGCGGTAGGTCTCAAGTATCTTGATGACTGCCTTTATATTGCGTTCGCCTATATTGAAAGCCGAGGATGCAGCGCCGAACATCTGGGCACCGCCGGCGATCTTTGCTGTAATCTGTGCCTTTTTGGCTCCGCTGTCGATCATTTTAGTGATCAGTTCCGTAATTCCCGTATCAGCGTAGCGTCTCATGTTGTTTTCTGTCGAGACTGCTTCCTTGCTCCATGGGAGCATTATATGCGCAAGCCCTGCCACCCTGTTCACAGAGTCGTACAGGCAGATCCCCACACAGGAGCCCAATGCATAGGTAACAAGCGTTTCATCGCCGGAGGCAACTGCGAGGTCGGCGATAGATACTATTACCATTTAATCACCACCAAAGCCTGTCGGAGATCCGATCATGAAATACCAAGTTTGTCAAAAAGATTGCCCAGCGACTGCAGATCGGGTATCAGTATCATATTGCTGCGCGAGGCAGTCAGCATCTTTTCGTTGAAGCCCTCGGAAAATGTAAAGCAGTCATCGATAAACAGCACCTTGCTGCCGAGCTCCGCAAATTCCACTGCAGGCACAGCAAGGATCGCACCTACCATATCCGTAGTGACATAGGGGACGGAAACATCCGTTGTCATACCGGAAAGGGAGGAGATCGCATTGAGATATGAGCCCGAAAGGATATTGCCTATCTCCTGAATAAAGGAGCATTCGATCTCATTCAGGTCAAAGGGTGTGGCAGGAGTGCGTCCGAACACCATTTCCACAAGAGCCTTGATAAAGCCCGACTGGAGAATGGTGAGCATCATCCCGTTGATGTCGCCGTGTAGGCGCACCAGAATACCCGTTACGATATTATCGGGGCCGCCCAGATACTCGATAGCCTGGTTGATACCGAGCACGCGGACATTCGGAACATCTATCGTAACAAGCTTATTGGAAAAAGAGGAAAGCGCCGTAGCTGCATTTCCCTGCCCGATGTTGCCGATTTCCTTGAGCACATCATAGTGGACAGGGCCGAGATCCTCCATTCGTGAAAGTTTCATAGCAGGCCTCCCATCACAGGACATTCTCCACTGCTTCGAGCAGTCTTTCCGGCTTGAAGGGCTTTACTACGAAATCCTTTGCGCCTATCTTGATAGCTTCTATTACCATGCTCTCCTGTCCCATAGCAGAGCACATGATCACCTTTGCATCGGGATCCTTTGTTTTGATCTCGTGAAGAGCCTCTATACCGCTCATATTGGGCATGGTGATATCCATTATGACGAGGTCGGGGCTGTTCTTTGCGTACTGTGTACACGCAGTTATGCCGTCCTCTGCCTCAAAAAGCTCGGTATAGCCGTTTTCCGTAAGAGTCTTGGCGATCAGCTTTCTCATGAAAGCCGCATCATCAACAATCAGTATTTTCTTGCTCATCTTGCTGCCTCCCGCGAATATACGGGCATTATGCCGTATAATATTGCTGTATTAAATGAGTTCATCCCCCTGTGACCGGGAAAATACCGCAAAGCATCCGCTTTTTATGCACTATCTGCCGCCGGCGGATAAGCATTTCAGATATCTCCCAAGTAATGAGCCCAATGAATAATCGCATACTTAATACTTATTATAACATATTAAAATGTTTTTTTCTACATTTATTTACAATTTATACCAAAACCACGGCCTGAAAAGTGTAGAAAATTTCAGGTTAATTTTGTACAGTTTCTATAATTAACTCTTTTGGGCACCGTGCTCCCACTTCATAAAATCAGCTATGCTGATAGGCTTAGCGTACAGATAGCCCTGAAAGCTCTGTATATTAAAACCTCTCAGGATATCGCGCACCATAACATTTTCTATGCCTTCCGCGCACACATTGAGCCCGAAGGATGATGCAAGCACTGCGATAGCGCCTATGACCTCCCGCTCCTTTTCATCCTCTACTATCCTGCTGACAAAGCAGCGGTCGATCTTGATGGTGTCAAAGGGCAGGCTTTTGAGCACTCCGATGGAGGAAAAACCTGTTCCGAAATCGTCAAGGGCTATCTTTATACCCTGAGCGCGGAGAACGGTTATCACATTTTTGAGCAGATCCATATCAAGGAGCCTGCACCGTTCCGTTATCTCCAGACAGAGATGCTCACTGGGGAAGCCGGTCTCCAGCAGCGCGTTCATGACCGTTTCCGCAAAGTCGGGCTTTTCGATCTGGCTGTAGGAGAGATTTACATTGATCGTTATATCCGGATATTTTTTCAGCATCTCCAGACCGTCCGTAAGCGCCCTTACGAGTATCCATCTGCCCAGCTCACAGAAAAGGGGATCCTTTTCTATGATCGGTATAAAATGGTCGGGAGGAACGATGCCGTAGTCATCATTTCTCCAGCGAAGAAGTGCCTCAGCACCCGTTACTTCCTCGGTCTCAGCACTGACAACAGGCTGATAGAGCAGATAAAAGCCCGCAAACCCGTTGGTGATGGAAGAGCGTATAGCGCTTATCTTCTCGATCCTCTGGCGGTTCTCATCATTGAGATCGTTGTAGAATTCCACCAGATCGCCTTGTCTGCGCTGCTTTGATTCCACATATGAGAAATTCAGGCAGGAATATACTGTCTGATTGTCCACGCCGAAATTCTCTGCGGATATCATACCGGCATTGAGATCGAGCATCACCCGTTTTTCCTGCACCACAAACCCCGAACGGAAGTGGCGGCGCAGCTTTTCATATCTGTTCCTGATCTCACCGGGATTTTTTGTGGTGGTTATTACCGCAAATTTTGTTCCGTCAAGGCGGTATACCGTGCCGAATCTTCCGGTGAATTCAAGAAGATATCTTCCGAAGCGCTGCAGGACACTGTTTCCGAAATGGTAGCCGTACATCTCGTTGGTCTCGGAGAATTTTGAGATACCGATCATGATCACGCTTATCGGCATGGCCTTGTCGATGTAGTTCTGCAGATCCTCAAAGAAGCCGTATTGATTAGGCAGTCCTGTGAGAGGATCGATATTATCGTGCATTCCGTGGTTCCTTATTGCACCGCCGAAATACAGCGGCTCTCCCGCTGCTGTTCTGAGCACGATACCATGGCAGGTACACAGGTCGTAGCTGCCGTCCTTGCGGCGGGCACGGTACTGAAGATCATGTCCCGAGCTTTCGCCTGCAAATATGGCACCGATGCCGTCATGATAAGCCTGCCTGTCCTCGGGATGGATATGCTCCTCCCAGATGTCGCCTGCGCCGTACATATATGATGAGGGCAGACCGAAGGAATCCACTGCTCTCTGCGACCACCTTGAATAGTCGTATTTCATGTTGCACAGGAATACATAGCCTGTTTCGGCAACTATGGAAAGTGCTTCAAAAATGGAGTCCAGCTTGCGTTTGTCCTCCTCGGGGATCCTTATATTGCCGGGCTGTACGGTGCTTTCGTTATAGGAATCGGGATCCTCCTTGAGCTGGCGCTTGTTTTCATACATGATCCTGTCGGCACGGTCGAACACCTGAGATACCTTCTGATCGTTCTCAGGATCAAATTCGGACATTCCAGATGCCAGTATGGGTTCGTTTTCGCGCCCCATATTTTCCCGCACCTTTGTGCGCAGTTTTTCGAGGAGCATACGCCTGTCGGAGTAATCTCGTCCTGTGAGGTATGCCACAAATTCATCGCCGCCCACGCGGAAAACGGGGCTGTGCGCGAAAACATCGCATATGAGGGAGCAGGCGGATTTTATGTATTTGTCGCCCGTTTTGTGCCCGAGAGTATCATTTACCAGCTTAAGATCGTTTATATCGCAGATCACAATGGCAAATGCCATACTGCCCGCTCTGCGGCTGATCTCCTCCTGAACGCTCTTTTCAAGCTCATGGTATGCGTTTTTATTTTTTGTGCCTGTGAGCTCGTCTCTGCGTGCCATTGCGTTGGCCACATCCAGAGCCTTCAGGCGTTCCTGCTCCTTCTTTATCTCGTCGTCGATATTTTCAACGCCTATGATAAAGTGCAGCCTGTCGTTTGACCACATTACGGTGAACCTTGTGAACTGAGGTTTATCATTGATGATCAGTCTGTAATCTATCGAGTATTGCTTCTTGTTTTTAAGAGCCTCGGAAAGATAGTCTCTCGTGAGTACCTGCAGCACCTTGAACCTGTCGTCGGGATGTACGATCTGATCGGCGTTGATAAGTGCTTCCTCGAAGAAGTCCTGTCCGTCCTCCTTTATCTCCACATCGCCGTAGAATGAATTCGATGTGAATTCTGAGTATGCGCCGCTCTGGTAATCCACATAATATATAAGGTCATAGTGTGAGGCAAGGCTCGCAGCTATCTGCCCGTAGGCGGTATTCTTCTTGATGCTCTGCTCGAGCGCTTTTTCCACGGATACCTCGGCGTTGATATTTTCAATACATATGATAATGTGGCGCATATCCTCCGCCCACATTTCCATGTAGCGGATATTGACGATATTCCCGTCAACCGCCATCCTGTATTCTGTGGTAAATGAAAGATCCTTTTCACGGCGCAGGAGCATATTTTCCCTGCACTGGAGATCCCGTGCCATTTTGCGGTCGTCGGGATATACATATTTATCTACATTTTTCCGGGATTCTGTGAAGAAATCCTTTCCCTCGACGGGAACATGGAGCGTCTTGTATTTTCCGTTTGAGGAAAACTCGAAATAATCTCCTGTTTCGGTGTCTACATAATAGATAACATCGAAGTGATCTGCAAGGCCTCTTGCGATCTGATTGAGCACCAGTTTTTCCTTTTCAAGCTTTTCTGCGGCCTGCCGTTCGCGTACATGTTTGTCGATATTTTTAACACCGAATATGAAATAGTCATCGGTATCGCTCATACCGCGGATGAGCCTCATAGTGTGGTAAACCGGCTTGCCGTCGATCATCAGGCGGTATTCAAAGGACTGCATCGAGTCCTTTTTGAGCTCCTCGAGCAGCTTTTCCTTCTGCATGATCGTCTGGAAAAGGTGCCTGTCCTCCTCATAGACGACAAGTTCCACATCCTTGACGACACTTTTGAAAAAGTCATCACCGTTGTGCATGATCCGAAGAGAATGAAAATTCCGGTCGGAGGAATAGCAGCGATATTCATTTGTGATAGCATTGACATAGTAAACGCCGGAGTAATCAACAAGGAGCGCCTGCGCTATTTTGTCAAAAATACTGTCATTTTTTTCAGTGATATCCATGATAGATCCTCCGCAGCGGATATGTACATATCATTTTTTGCTTATATACTATTAATATACGGACGCAGATCCTGGTTAAGCATCCGTCTATCATATATTGCCTTTTTATAATAGTCATCACTGCACAAAAAGCAGGCAGACTGATGTACATTATCAATTATACCACTTGTACAATAATATGTCAATAATATTGGATGAATTTGTAAACAAAAACAAGGAAATATATCCGTATATGTAGAATTTGCTGATATGTTCATTTTTTGACATGGCCGCATCGCTGTAAAGCTGTAAACGAAAGCTGCCTCTTGTATGCAGGCACATACAAGAGGCAACTCTCAGGAAAAAGAAAGTATGAAGAAAGCTTAGTTTAAGAGGAGTTTTTCTGTTTCATTCACTGTATTAATGATATATCAAAATAATATTTTTATCTAATCATATTTTGCGGCATTTTCACTGAATTTTGCTTTGAAATAATGCGGTTTTTGTGGCTTTAATCAAAATTTGTTCTATTAATGTATTTTTTTACCGTTTCTTGCTGAATAAATCCATATCTATTTACAAATCAGGGGTTTGCTGATATAATCTAAAACAACAGGAAAAGTAACAGGGTTTGATCGTAAAAATCTGTCGGGCGAACCGGCAGTGAGGTCTTGCAGGATCTGTACGCTAATACGGACTGGCAGGATCATATTTTCACCGCAGGAAACGGTGAAAGAAAATATTTTGGGATCAAAATGTACGGAGGTTGAACAACATGAGCAGAAGAAAATCAATTGCAGCGATGTCACTGGCATTGTGCATGATGGCTTCGATGGCAGCCTGCGGCGGCAATTCACAGCCTGCAGCCGGCGGCAACACTTCATCGGGCGGCGGAGAGGCAGCAGCTACAACAGCAGCTCCTGCTGACAACGGCGGCGAAGAAGCAGCAGAGACACCCGCTGACAACGGCGGCGAAGCTAAGGAAGAGACACCCGCAGCAAGCGGCGATGTAAAGGAATTCACAGCTTTCTTTGCAGTTCCCGGCAATGAGACCAACGAGGGCAACGATGTTCAGGAACTTATCGCTTCCAAGATAGGCGCTAAGTGCAAGATGACATGGCTCACAGGTCAGACCGCAGACGAAGCAGTTGGTATGCTGATCGCTGATGGTGAGTATCCTGACTTCATCGATGCATCCACAGGTTCTCAGCAGATGATCGATGCAGGCGCTTGCATCGCTATCGATGAGTACTGGGATGATTATCCAAACCTCAAGAGCTTCTGGACAGAAGAGCAGTGGAACTCCGTAAGGAACGAAGATGGCCACATCTACATCATTCCTCAGTTCGGCAACCGCTGGATGTATGATACAGAAACAGTTCATAACGACGAAGCATTCTGGATCCAGATCAGAGTTCTTGAATGGGCCGGTTATCCCAAGATCACAACACTTGATGAATACTTCAAGGTAATCGAAGACTACATCGCAGCTAACCCCACAATGGATGATGGTACTCCTAACATCGGTTATGAGATCCTCTCTGATGACTGGCGTTATTTCTGCCTTGAGAACGCACCCTTCTTCCTTGATGGTTATCCAAACGACGGCTGCGTAATCGTAGACAGAGACACACACACTGCTATAGACTACAACACCACTCCTACAGCTAAGAGATATTTCCAGAAGCTCAACGAAGAGTATCAGAAGGGCATTGTGGATCCCGAAACATTCACAATGAAGTACGACCAGTACATTTCCAAGCTCTCCACCGGCCGTGTTTGCGGTATGGTTGACCAGCACTGGGATTTCAACGACGCTGAGCTCTCTATAAAGAATCAGGGCCTCGATGAGTGCACATACATTCCTCTGGGTATCGTAATCGATCAGGGCGTTGAAGAGCATTATCACAGCCCTGCAGCACTCGATGTTTCCAACGGTATCTCCATCACAACTTCCTGCCAGGATATCCCCGGCGCTCTCAAGTTCATCGACGATCTTCTTTCTCCTGAGATCCTCACCCTCAGAAACTGGGGCGTTGAAGGCGAAGATTACCTCGTTGGCGATGACGGCATCTTCTACCGCACAGACGAGATGAGAGCAAACGCAAACGATCAGGGTTACATCAACTCTCACCTTTGCTCTTACAGCTACTTCCCCAACTATTCCGGTATGGATCATGACGGCGTGAACGCAGCAAGCCCTCAGTATCAGCCTGCTGAATTCTATGAGTCCCTCAAGGAACCCGTTCAGAAGTGCTTCAGCGCTTACGGCGTAGAGACATATGTTCAGTTCCTCAACAAGTCCGGCACAAATGAGCCCTGGTATCCTATGTGGTCTTACTCCAACAACCTCACAACTGATACCGATGAAGGTCTCGTATGGGCTACCATGGCTGATGTTAAGCATGAGTACCTGCCTCAGGTAGTTATGGCTGATGACTTTGACGCAGCTTGGGACAACTACATGGATCAGTACACCTCCAGATGTGACATCAATGTATTCCTGGATGCTATCAACAAGGAGATCCAGAGAAGAATCGATGTAGCAGAAGGCAAGTAATCCGTAATAAAGCGACTTACAGTGCAATAGGGCAGGAGTAAAAACCTGCCCTATATGTGTACAAGAACACATTTCTGCCGCCATTTGCGACGCAGTTTTTCACCTTAAATACGGCATTTGCTGCGGGCGGTGCGGCGGAAGATCAGTACGACTCATAATGGTAATGGTGATTTGATATGGTAAAAGACAGTGCGCAGGCGGGGCTCAACGCGACGCTCAACGCGACGCTCGGAGCAAAGCCCCCCCGTACAAAGATAAGTAAAAAGGTACTGAAAAATCAGAAGACACTGATCCTCATGGCTATACCCTTTGCGATCTATGCCATCATTTTCAGTTATGTTCCGCTTTTCGGCTGGGTAATGGCTTTTCAGAACTATAAGCCCAAGGACGGTATGTTCCATTCAAAGTTTGTCGGAATGGCAAAGTTTGAAAGACTTTTCGGTGATGATATATTCCTGAAGGTCATCAGAAACACCTTCTGCATGGGTGCCATGAATCTGGTATTCGGCACGGTGTGTGCGATACTTTTTGCGATACTGCTCAACGAATTCTGGTCAGTAAAGGGTAAAAAGGCAGTTCAGACGATCTCCTATCTGCCACACTTCCTTTCATGGATCATTGTTACAGGTATCTGCTTCGATGTGCTCTCCATGGAAAAC
>CAMHMM010000026.1 GCA_946186215.1 uncultured Ruminococcus sp.
GTCAAGGCATGTGAGCCCGTTCAGGTCTGTGCCGAATGCAGAAAGTGCGGCTTCAAGCTTCAGTCCGCCCCGTGAAACATACCTGCTCTGAGCGGTGACCTTGATATCCTCGCCTCCGCTTACATCAAGTGCGGGTTTTGCTGTTCTTCCGTTTACGGTAACATCGCCGTTTAAGATAAGCCTTTTTGCCTCCTCGCGGCTTTTTACGCCGTTGGCGGCGAGCCATACATCAAGTCTCATGTGTTTTACCGGAAAGTGCAGCGAGGATGCTCTGTTCATCAAGACCGAACATTTCAAGCTGCTGTGACGGAGAACCCACCGGGACAAAGCCCTTTGCACCAACGAGCTTTACCTTGCCGCGCCAGCCTGATGCGGCAAGTGCTGCCGAAAGATGCTCGCCGAAGCCGCCCGAAAGGGAGGATTCCTCGAAAATATATATCTTGCTGTATTTTTGGCAGATATTGATGATATCCCGCTCTATGGGATGGATCTTTACCACCCTGAGGATATCCGTGCCGATATCCGCCTGACAGGCTTCAAGAAAAGCACCTGTGCGCCCGAAGCTCACTGCGAGTGCCTTTGAGCCCTTTCTGATAAGCCTGTATTCCGCATCCGTGCAGGGTTTGACCTTGTACTGTGCGCTGCCCTTGGGGTAACGGACAACGGCGATGCCCTCTGTGTCATAGATGGCGGTATAAAGACATTCCTTTAGCTCCGAATAATCCGCGGGGGCGAATATGGTGCAGTTGGGTACGGATGAAAGCATGGGTATGTCGAATATTCCCTGATGCGTTTCGCCGTCCTCGCCCGTGAAGCCCGATCTGTCCACGCAGAGAACGATATGTGTGTTCCCGATGGCCGCATCGTGTATCACCTGATCGTAGGAACGCTGCAGGAAGCTGGAGTATACCGCGAAAACGGGTATCATTCCCTGTGTTGCAAGGCCTGCGGCGAAGGTCACGGCGTGCCCCTCGGCGATGCCTACATCGAAAAATCTTTCAGGGTGCGCTGCGGCAAAGGTGTTGAGCCCCACGCCGTATTTCATGGCGGCAGTCACCGCACATATACGGTCGTCGCGGTCTGCAAGGGCAGAAAGCTCCTTGCCCATCACGGCAGAAAAGCTGTTTTCGCTGATCTTTGCGGGATCTCCGCCGCTTAGCATATGGGGCGACAGCGCATGGAACGCTCCCGGGTTTTTCTCTGCGGGGGCGTAGCCCTTGCCTTTTACCGTATTCACATGGAGCAGCACGGGCTTACCCACTGCCTTAGCAGCTTCAAGATACTGCTCGAGCTCTTTGAGATCGTGACCGTCAACGGGACCCAAATACACAAAGCCCATGTTTTCAAACATGGTAGAGCCAGAATAGCCCGTGTAGCGGTACATAAAATACCTGATAGTGTCCTTCGAGGACATCATCACAGATTTGATCGGCGCACCTACAACGGGAGTTCTGTCCAGAGTGCGCTCCACTCTGTTCTTTACGGAGATATAGGATTTCCTTGCGCGTATTGCCGCAAGATGGCGCGACAGTGCGCCCACATTCTTTGATATGGACATTTCGTTGTCGTTCAGGATCACGATAAGATTGTCCGAATTCTTTCCCGCATTGTTGAGCCCCTCATAGGCAAGGCCGCCCGTGAATGCGCCGTCGCCTATAACGGCTATCACATGGTGATCGTCACCTTTGAGCCCCATTGCCCTTGCGATGCCGCAGGCTGCCGAAATGGAGTTGCTGCTGTGGCCTGAGATGAATGCATCATGCTCGGATTCGTCGGGGCGGGCAAAGCCGGAGATACCGTCTCTGCGGCGCAGATGCGCCATTGCGTCCGCTCTGCCGGTGAGTATCTTGTGAGTGTAGGCCTGATGCCCCACATCCCATACGATCTTGTCAGCAGGAGAGTCGAATACCCTGTGAAGAGCCACAGTGAGCTCGACCGTGCCGAGATTTGAGGAAAGATGCCCGCCGTTTTCCTCAACGGATATCAGTATTCTCTTTCTTATCTCATGGCACAGCTGTTCAAGCTGGGGGTATGTGAGCTTTTTTATATCATCGGGCAGCTTCATGCCCGACAGCTTTATCTTTTTGTCCATAATGACCTCTATCTGACCAGATAATCCGCAGGTACCCTCTTTGTGAGCCATACGCCGTTTTCGGAGAGGAAGAATTCATATCCGTCAGCGTTCATTTTTCCCGCAAGCACCTTGTAGATGACCGGCTTTCCGTGGCGGGCACCGACCTTTTCTGCAGTCTGTGTATCCGCCGAGAGATGAACATACAGCCTTGATTTCGGGATAAGCCCCTGCTTGTCGATGGAAGAAGCGTATTTTTCGCCTGTTCCGTGCCACAGTATATCGGGAGGAACGGCCTTTTTGAGCTCCACATCCACATTCACGGAATGTCCCTGATTTGCCCGTATCAGCGTTTTGTCCTCATTGAAGGAATAGCGGCCTTTTTCGTCGGTGCGGACTATTTCTTCAAGCGTTTCCATATCTATCGGGTTTACGGCGTTCATTCCCTTTAAGAGAAGCTCCACATCCGCCCAGCCGTGCTCATCGAGGGTGATGCCGACGGTTTCGGGCTTGTGGCGCAGTATAAGGCTCAGAAAACGGCTGAGCTCAGTAAGGTTTTTCATAGCATTGTCCTCAGATGCTCATGGGCATAAGGAATGCGAAGATGATCCCGATTATCGCACCGCTGACAACTTCAAACGGGGTATGGCCGAGATATTCCTTCATGAAATTATAGTTGCTCTCTACCTTTTTGGAGATATGCCCGATGGGATCCTTTGTGTTCATGGCATCCTTTATATCATCGAAATTGAGCAGGAACTGATTTATCTTGTTTATCTCCTTTGCATGCTGTCCTGCCGCACGGCGAACACCCATCGCATCATACATGGTGATGAGCGAGAAGATACAAACTATGGCAAAGGTGGTGGTGCTTATGCCCTCTACTCTGCCGACGGCCACACAGGCGGAGCATACCATAGAGGAATGTGCGCTGGGCCAGCCGCCTGCTCCTGTGAGCCTTTCAAAGTTGAATTCCTTGAATTTGATAAGATTTATAACGAATTTGATTATCTGTGACAGCCACCAGGATAAAACAGCAGTGACCAGAATATAATTGTAGTACAAAGCGGGATCCTCCAAACCGGTATCTGTATTTTCTGCAGGGGATATGTCTTGTTCCCGTATATCGGGCGCATTTATCCGTCAGTATTTTCTGTCAAGAAGTGAGAGGGCAAGCTCTTTTATGTAGGCGTTGTCGGGCAGCAGCTGTGCATATGCAAGCGCCTTGTCCGTGTATTGTGCCGCCAGCTCACGGGCTCTGTCAAGCCCTGTCAGCACGGGAACTGTGATCTTTCCCTGTGCGGCATCGCTGCCGGGGGGCTTGCCGAGAACGCTTTCATCGGCTGTAATGTCGAGTATATCATCGATTATCTGAAAGGCGAGGCCGAGATTTTCCGCAAAGCCTGCGGCGTTTTCCGTATCGGCTCCCGCGCAGATGCAGCCTGTTTCACAGGCTGTTACAAGCAGCGCGGAGGTCTTCATGGAG
The DNA here is from genome assembly GCA_946186215.1 of uncultured Ruminococcus sp. Classification (GTDB taxonomy): domain Bacteria; phylum Bacillota; class Clostridia; order Oscillospirales; family Ruminococcaceae; genus Huintestinicola. Next base: position 3,558 of record CAMHMM010000026.1, read on the forward strand.
TACATCGAGATAAGCTCCTCTGCTGTGGTGCATTTGCCCACAGTGTCGATCACCTGACCGCCTATCATCCCCATGAGCCCCACGGCCTTTGAAAGTGACTTTACCATAGCTATGCGCTTTTGAGCATCGAACGGTGAATCTGCGATGACCTCAAAGGCAAGGCATTCAAGGCAGTCGCCCGCGAGCAGTGCCTGCGCCTCGCCGAACTGAATGTGGCACGAGGGCTTGCCTCTGCGCATATCATCATCATCCATGCAGGGGAGATCGTCATGGATAAGCGAAAAGGTGTGCATCATCTCCACCGCACAGGCGATATCCGCCGCTTTGTTTATATCTCCGCCGTGGATGCGGCACATTTCAAGAAGCAGCTCCGGGCGTATCCGCTTTCCTCCCGCAAAGAGGGAATAGCGCATCGCATCCGCGCAGAGCTGGCGCTTATCGGGACTGTTCAGTCCGCTGATGATCTCATCAAGGCGGCTGTTCACAAGATCTGTGTATTTCATTGGTCAGCCTCTTCCGTTTCGACCTTCAAGGTCTGCGCTTTGGCGGCTTCAAGGCTCCTGAAGCATTTTTCAAGCTCCTCTGTGCCCTCCTTATAAAGCTTTATTGCCTCTTCGAGCTCGGTGTCACCCGATGAAAGGGACTTTACTATGCTTTCTACCTTCGCAAGGGATTCTTCAAATGACATATATACTCCTGTTTGTAAGGAAAACAACGGATATTGATATCCGGCGTTTCCCGATTTTACGATCCTGTCAGTTTACGACGGCAGTGTGTTCTCCGTCGGCAAATACGAGGCGCACGCTGTCGCCCCCCGCAAGCTCTGCAGAGGAGCGTACCAGTATGTCGCCCTTATACACAAGTGAATACCCTCTTGCCATAGTTTTAAGAGGGCTGAGTGCTTCAAGTGATGCTGCGGCCGCCGCAAGTGCGCTTTCCTTTGAGGCGATGCACTGCGCCATTGCCTTATCGAGCGCATACCGCAGTGAAGCGGCACTTCCCGAGAGACGCTCCAGCTTTGCAGTGGGGTACAGCAGTCTGAGATCGGCAAGAAGCTGTGCGGCCTTTGCCTGCTTTGCCGCCAGAATATTTTTAAGTCCGCTGTCGAGCGCCGCCCTCTGGGATACCAGCGTATCGAAAAGCTCGGCGATATCCGGAACGGCAAGCTCTGCGGCCGCTGAGGGAGTCGGTGCCCGCATATCGGAAACATAGTCTATCAGCGTGGTATCTGTTTCGTGGCCTACCGCAGATATCACGGGTGTCTGCATAGCATACACCGCGCGGACGATGCGTTCATCATTGAATACGATAAGATCTTCCGCACTTCCGCCGCCTCTGCCGCAGATTATCACATCACAGCCAGCCTGATCAGCCCGTCTGAGTGCATCGGTCACCGATGCGGGAGCGCTGTCACCCTGCACAAGGCAGTCGAATACCTTAAGCGTTGCGGAGGGGTATCTGCGGGAGATGACATTTATTATATCACGAAGTGCCGCGCCTGTTGCCGAGGTCACAGCACCTATCGTTTCGGGAAAACGGGGGAGCGGCTTTTTGTGCGCTTCATCGAATATCCCCTCTGCGGCAAGCTTTGCCTTGAGCTGCTCTGCGGCGAGAAAGGCTGCGCCTACGCCGTCGGGGACGATATCCGTAACATAGAGCTGCACCTCGCCGGTTTTTTCGTACATACGCACGCTGCCTGTGAATATGGCATTCATGCCGTTGTAGGGCTCAAAGCGAAGATGCGCCACTGCGGAGCTGAACATGACGGCCTTTACTCTTGCTGCGCTGTCCTTTATTCCGAAATAGAGATGCCCCGAGGCATAGTGTACCTTGAAATCGGTGATCTCTCCCCGCAGGTACACAACGCCGAGATTGGCATCCTCTTTTAATCTGAAAGAGATATATCTGTTCAGTTGTGATACTGTCAATATTTCCATAGCTTATCCTGCGGCTTTCCGCCTGTCCGTCATCATTGCGTATATCGCTGTTCCCACCGCGTTGTCGCGGGAAAGCTCGGGACGGCTGAAGCTGATATCATCAAGCACTGAGGCGAGTTTTTCCTGTATGAATATATCCGACATTACTCCGCCTGCGTATATGACGGGGAGGCGGCCGAAGCGGCTTCTGACGCTGATCGTCATATGGCGGACTGCCTCATACACGGCAGTGAGTATGAACCTTGCCACATACGGAGCGGGTGCGCCCTCGTTTATCAGCTTCTGCGCCTTGTTTTCAAATCCGGAGAGAGAAACATTCCCGTCCTTTGCGGGGATGCGCACCTTTATTTCATCGGTGCATTCTGCCGCTAATTGTTCAAGGGCTATGCCGCAGGGAAAATCAAGTCCCAGCATGAGCCCTGTGCGGTCGATCAGCTGTCCTGCTTTGAGATCAAGGGAGACTGCCGCCTCGGTTATGTTTATGATATCCGTATCGGATGGTGTGCAGTAAAGACATTCGGTGGTGCCGCCGCTTACATGGAATGCGATAAACGGTGAATTCAGCATATCAGACCTGTCGGCGGAATACAGCGCTGCAAGGATATGCCCCGTCTGGTGAGATGTCTTGTAAACCGGTATGCGGTATGCGGCGGCGATGCTGTCCGCAAGCCCTTCGCCGCAGAGAAAGCAGGGCATATATGAGCCCTCCTGCGGGCGCGGGCGTGTGGAAACGCCTATGGCAGTGATATCTGTCTCGCCTGCCTTTTCAAACAGCTCACGCATTATCTCCGGCAGCTGCTTTGTGTGATGGAATACAGCATCGGACTGTCTGAGGCCTGCCTCGCCGCTTTTTACGGGCAGGAGCCTTGTGACGGAAAAATATCCCGTATCGCCCATGAGTGCGGCAGAGGTGGAATAGTTGCTCGTATCTATCCCGAGATACATCAGGATTTCTTCCTTACAGCGCTGCGCTTGTTTTCGGGGATGAGGTCGCTCTTTGATAAGCTGCCCAGCAGTCCGTTTACGAACTTGATCTCGTTTTCGAGCGAATATGCCGTGGCGAGCCTTACAGCCTCACTGACGGCGATATTTACGGGAGTGTCGGTAAACAGTGCCTCATATACGGCGATCCTGAGCAGAGCCAGAGGCACCTTGCCTATCCTCGATACTGCGCGGGAGGGTGAAAAGCTGCCGATTATCTCATCGAGCTCGGTCTTGCGGGCTTCAACGCTCCTGAAAAGATGTATCGCTTTTTCATCGAAGGAATATTCGTCCGCAAGGCGTGCGGTCTCGATGATCTCCTCGGCTGTCGAGTCGGAGAACATCCTTTCAAAGCTCAGCATGAATGCGCCCTCTCTGCTCCAGGAGCTGCCAAGCTTTTTGAGAAATTTTGCGCCGGGATCGCGCTCCTTGCCGCTCTTTGCGTTGAGAGAGGACAGCACGGCCGTGTAGATGCGTCTGTCACAGGTGTAAAGAAGATCAACTACTGCGGCGCGGATGAGGATAAGGTCATCTCCGGAGAAGTCGTTGCCGATGATAGCCGCAGCCTCATCGGTATGAGCGGCGGAGCGCTGTGCGGCATCGGTGATCATTTTGGGCACATCAACGCCGTTTCGCTCGTAGGCATCGAGCGTATGCTCGAAGGAAACACCGTTTTCCTGTTCTCTGAGCAGGGTGCAGAGCATATTGAGCCCTGCTTCGGTGATCTCAAATTTCTGAGTGATATTTTTATCTGTCATGTTTTTTTCCTTATTTCTCTTGGGTTGATCGGCGATATACGATCGTCAGAACATATACAATATATTGTACCATATTTAAAAGCAAATTTCAAGAGCTTTCGGGCGAATAAGCACGGCAGAGGAATATATCTGCAAATTGCACAAAAGGAGCTCTGTTTTATGTGTGCCGGCTTTCTGCAGGGCTGTAAAAAATCCCCTCAGAGCAGACGCAAAAGTGCGAAAGCTCTGAGGAGATCATTATGATGGCTTTAAGGCTGTGCTGTCAGATCACCACTTTACACGGTTCTTGACTTCATCTTCTATATTATGCTTCTTCCAGTTCCATGGCATGAACGAAGAATCCTTGAGAAATTCTACCATCGCATCCCACACTTCGTTCTTTCCTCTGTTGCCGCCGCCGCAAAGGAACATTCTTCCTCCGCCAGTTACTGATCCGAGGGTTTCTTCTGTGAGCATGATATCGGTCTTTCTTGTGGTTGTCATAATATTTCTCCTTTTACTTTACCTTATTTATTATTTTATTTCTATTATTTCGTTTATAATGGCTTTAAGGCTATGCTGTCAGATCACCACATTACGCGGTTCTTGACTTCATCTTCTATAGTAGTGTGCTTCTTCCAGTTCCACGGCATGATCGAAGAGTCCTTGAAAAATTCTACTATAGCTTTCGCTATCGGCGCGTTTCCATCGAGAGAGCCGGTAAGGAACTTCAGTCCTCCGCCTGATACTGTTTCAAGGTTTTCCTCTGTGAGCATGATATCGACCTTTCTTGTGGTTGTCATAATATTTCTCCTTTTGCTTCTTATTACTTCGTTTGCTTCGTTTTCAGAGCAGCTTTTCTTGCCCTGACATCTGTTTAACCGAAGTATCCGGAAAAAAGGACAAAATATTTTTTTATTTTTATGCAGATCCAGTATTATCTGTGTTTTTCTGTTCCGGCGTGTCCTTAATTACCAATAGCAGGCGTATAAACATCTGCAATATGGTGATAATCACCAAAATTGGCCGCAGGGGTAAAATCTCCTTGACAAATTGCCACCGCTGTGATAAAATAGATATACCTCGTGAAAGGTTGCCTTGCGGCGACCTTTTAATATTGTCCGCAGGACGGGCTTTCCGTCACGGATCGAGGGAGGCTTGCCGTCTGCTTTGCAGACGAGTTCTACAGGAGGTGCCGTAAGTAATGAGAGTTAAGATCGTTCTGGCTTGCACCGAGTGCAAACAGCGCAACTACAACACGAAGAAGAACAAGAAAAATGATCCCGACAGAATTGAGATGAACAAGTACTGCAAGTTCTGCAGGAAACACACTCTTCACAAGGAAACCAAGTGATCCGGAGGTCTTTTAATGGCAGAGAAAAAATCGGCTAAGACAGAGACAAAGCCTGCCGCAAAGGAAAAGAAGGATACAGCCAAGGCTTCCGCTAAGGGTGCGGAGAAAAAGTCCGCAAAGAATCAGTCCAAGGGCAAAAAGGCAAATCCCGTTGCCAAGTATTTCAGAGATCTGAGAAGTGAGTTCAAGAAGGTCGTATGGCCCTCTAAGGAAACTGTCCTGAACAATACGGGCGTTGTTCTGATGACTATGATCATCACAGGCGCAGGCGTTTTCGTTCTCGACCTTGCCTTTGCAGAGCTCTTCAAAATGCTCATGAGTCTTGTGGGCGGCTGATAATGGGTTTCTTTTTACTGTGAGGGATTTTGTATGTCAGAACAAGCTAAATGGTATGTAGTACATACATACTCGGGCTACGAGAACAAAGTGGCGCAGACCATAATGACCGTAGCTGAAAACCGTCACCACACCGACCTTATCCTTGATGTCCGCATCCCCACCGAAAAGGTGCAGGAAACCAACGAAAAGGGTGAGACCAAGGAAGTGGAGCACAAGATATTCCCCGGCTATGTGCTGGTGAAGATGGTGCTCAATGACGACAGCTGGTATGATGTACGCAACACAAGGGGTGTGACCGGATTTGTAGGCCCCGGCGGAAAGGCTGTTCCTCTCACAGATGCAGAGGTGGCACATTTCGGAGTTGAGTCCGGTACAGAGGTCAGGACTGTCACGAGCTTTGCTGTCAAGGAAGGCGACAGCGTCAGGATCAGTGACGGTACGATGGAAGGCTTCGTGGGTGTGGTCAAGACCATTCATCCCGAAAGTCTTACAGCAGATGTCAGCGTTTCATGGTTCGGCCGCGAAACTATCGCGGAGGTTGAGCTTTCAAAGCTCTCCGTTGCCGAGGATGAATGAGCCGCATACATCACAAAATCTTGTTTTTCGCATGAAGCGAATGCTTCATAATGTTATTTGGAGGTGCGCCGTATGGCACAGAAGGTTGTTGGCTTAATTAAGCTTCAGATCGCAGCAGGTAAGGCTACACCTGCTCCTCCGGTTGGTCCGGCACTCGGACAGCACGGAGTTAATATAATGGCTTTCACAAAGGAATTCAACGAAAGAACAAAGAATGACATCGGTCTTATCATCCCCGTTGTTATCACTGTTTATGCAGACCGTTCTTTCTCCTTTATCACAAAGACTCCCCCCGCAGCAGTTCTTATCAAGAAGGCTATCGGTATCGAGAGCGGTTCCGGTGTTCCCAACAAGACCAAGGTCGGCAAGATCACCAAGGATCAGATAAGAAAGATCGCTGAGACCAAGATGCCCGACCTCAATGCAGCAAGCGTTGAGACCGCTATGAGCATGATCGCAGGTACTGCACGCTCAATGGGCGTTGAGGTAGTAGATTGAGAGGGAGGATCAGAAGATGAAACACGGTAAGAAGTATACAGAAAGCGCTAAGCTTATCGAGCCGGGCAGAGCTTATGAAACAGCTGATGCTATGGCAATTGTTTGCAAGGGCGCTACAGCTAAGTTTGACGAAACTGTTGAAGTTCATGTTCGTCTCGGTGTTGACGGCCGTCATGCCGATCAGCAGGTTAGAGGCGCAGTTATCCTCCCCAACGGAACAGGTAAGAATGTAAGAGTTCTCGTGTTCTGCAAGGAAGATAAGTATGAGGCTGCTAAGGCAGCAGGCGCTGAGTATGTCGGCGGTATGGACATGGTTGAGAAGATCACCAAGGAAAACTGGTTCGATTTCGATGTTGTTATCGCATCTCCCGACATGATGGGCGTTGTTGGCCGTCTCGGTAAGATCCTCGGTCCCCGCGGACTTATGCCTAACCCCAAGGCTGGTACCGTTGCTCCTGATGTAGCTAAGGCTATCACAGAAGCTAAGGCTGGTAAGATCGAGTACCGTCTTGACAAGACCAATATCATCCACTGCCCCATCGGAAAGGTTTCCTTCGGCGCAGAGAAGCTCAGCGAGAACTTTGAAACACTTCTCGAGGCTATCGTAAAGGCTAAGCCCGCTGCAGCAAAGGGTACTTACCTCAAGAGCTGCGCAGTTGCATCAACAATGGGTATCGGCGTTCCCGTTGCTACTCAGAAGTACGGTGTCTGATCCGTCTGATGCATAATAACTGCATGGATGCGCAATGCACAATGCTTCAGGAAGCACTGATCAAATAGTATAAGCCATTTTATGTGTGCGTTTCCATGTGTCTTCCCCGTCCTTGGCGGGGAAGACACATTTGTTAAATATCACTTAAACGGTCGGCTGAATGCTGCTCATATGTGAAGCTTAAGTGTGTTGTGCGATCAGGAAAGGTCAATATGAAGAAGAAAACGGCAGCACTGTGTCTCTCCTATGCCTTTCTTATGTGCGGCTGCACCGGCGGGAAAGCTCCCGCTGTTCAGGAGGCAGGCTTTGACGAGATACTGACATTCACGGGTATCACAGTCGAGGAGACCACACAGGCGCTTACAGATGATACTGAGAAAAAGGTCACAGAGACAACGACGGCCTCTGCTGCGTCTGTCACAGAGACTGAAGAGACAACACTGACGGAGAAAGCTCCGGCAGATGATACAGTCTCTGCCTCACAGTCCGTGACAGGCAGCGAAAGTGCGGAAAGCACGGAGTCTCCCGCATCCGTTACGGATGATACCGGGACGGAGGAGCCGGAGGAACCTGCACCGATGATCATCTTCGGCGGCAGGGAGTATATACTTTCGGAGGAGACTGTTGAAGCAGATGCGGACTTTTTCTTTGCGGGAATAGTAGCAAAGTTTACCGACAGGCCGGAGGAGGATTATTCATCCAACTTTGCGCCCGTGGGCACGGGAATCTATTATCCGCAGCTTGGAAACAAGGATATTATCGCAGTGTCGATAGGTTCGTCCGCGGATTTCACACTGCTTTATGCGGCTGATGATGAAGCGGAGGAAGAGCCTGCCGAAACATCCGTTCCGGAGATAGTTTTCGAGGAAATAGAATCCGTTGTTTCCGTTCTGGGAACAGAAGCTGCAGAGACCGCACAGACCGCGGCTGAGACGGACGGAGATATATCTGTGTCCGATTCTGCGGCAAATGATGCTATTGAATAATGCCGATGCCGCAGATAAAGTAAAATTTGTGAAAATTCACAGTTGAATATATCTGCGCGGCATGGTAAAATATTTATTGGTGCCTTTGAGCACATTACACACGCACGGGCGGTGTTGGTCGGTCTGCGGACTGTTTGATTATCGCTGTGCGGAGGAATAACCAACAGGAGGAACTAACATGGGCGTAGTATCAATGAAGCAGCTTCTTGAGGCTGGTGTACATTTCGGTCACCAGACAAGAAGATGGAACCCCAAAATGGCTCCCTACATCTTCACAGAGAGAAACGGTATCTATATTATCGATCTCCAGAAGACAGTAAAAAAGCTTGAGGAAGCTTACAACTTCGTTCGTGAGCTTTCCGCAGAAGGCAAATCTGTTCTCTTCGTGGGAACAAAGAAACAGGCTCAGGATTCCGTTAAGGAAGAGGCTCTCCGTGCAGGTGCTTACTATGTAAATGCAAGATGGCTCGGCGGTATGCTTACAAACTTCACAACGATCCGCCGCAGAATCGAAAGACTCAATCAGCTTCGTGTAATGGAATCTGATGGAACT
>CAMHMM010000027.1 GCA_946186215.1 uncultured Ruminococcus sp.
TATACAGCCCGCAGATCCCCTCGCGCACGGCGGGAGCGCCCTCGATATCGCCGTCGTCGGGGAGAGGTGCCGAGTCGGAAACTGTCCTGCCGCCCGAGCATATCTTAACGGAAACGCCGTCCTTTGCCGAAAGGATGATATATTCATCCTCTGCCGGCTCGCTGTCATAGATGAAGCTGAACCGCATAAGCGGGAAGAACAGCTTTATCACGGCTTCCGTTTCATACTTGCATTTATTGGATACGAGGCAGACGGTCATGTTGTCTCCCCGCTGTGCCGTTCATCGGCGGTCTTATAGGCGTACAGAAGGTATCTGTTGGACATTCTTTCGTCGGATATCCGCGTGGAGGGGCCGTGCCCCGGGAGCATGATATAATCCGTGCGGATATCGAATTCATAGAGCATGGCGAGGGAATCAAAAAGCGTGTCCTCATCGCCGTCGGGCATATCGGTGCGCCCCATGCTGTCCTTGAATATGGTGTCGCCGCAGTACATCCTGTCCTCGATGATGTAGCACACCGAGCCTGATGTGTGGCCGGGGGTACACAGCACCTCGAACTCGAGATCGCCCTCGGCGACCACATCCCCGTCCTCGACGGTCTTTACCTTGTCGGGATCGGGATGCACCGTGGGTGGGAGCCCGAAATAATCCGTGAGATTTGCATTGTCATCCCAGAGCTTGTCACGGTCGGCGGAATGGATGTATATATCCGCGCCTGTATTTGCCGAAATTTCGGCTGCTGCGGCGATATGGTCGCAGTGGCCGTGAGTGAGGAGTATCTTGTTTATGCTGATGTCCTTTTCAGCGGCTTTTTTTAGTATATATCCTGCATTGTCGGGAGCATCTATCAGCACACCCCGCCTCTGGTCATCCCAGATGAGGTAGGCATTGGTGCCGAAAACGCCCAGAGAAGACAAGGTCTGTGTAAACATCTTATCACCTGTATGTAGCCGTCAGCAGTTGAATATCCTGTCCGCGCTGATGACATCCGGTATTTTCTGGAGCTTGTGCAGCAGGAGCTGGAGCTGTTCAACGCCTGCGATATGGCAGGAGATCACGATATCCGCATTGCCGTTTTTGAGCACTTTTGTCTCAAAGCTCATCAGCGGTATGCGCATCTCCGCAGTAACGGCTGTTACCTCCGCAGGGAGCGTAAGGCCGTTGTATGCCACGATGTCGATAGTCGCCTTGAAAATAGGATTGTCGTTCTTTACGCTGTTTTCAGCCCAGTGTGCGGGTATCCAGCGGTCAGCCGAAGGCCCCTTGGCAGACTGCTTGAAGGTCTCGCAGTCGCTGCGGTGTATGGAAAAGCCGTGTCCCTTGGTGACGAATGCCACGATATCCTCCCCGGGGAGAGGGTTGCAGCAGCGGGAAAGACGGACCTCGATATTGTTCTCGCCGCCCACGATAACGCCTGTGCTGCTGTATTTGGGGAGTATGGCAGCTGGCATCACGGAGTTGTTTACATACTGCTTTAAGTAGTTGTCTTTAAGGCGGGGGAGTATTTTGGAAAGTATAATGCCGCCATAGCCCAGCGCTGCATAGAAATCGTCGAGAGTTTCGCAGTTATGGCGCTTCATGTCGTCCGCAAGGAACTTGGCAAGATCATCCTGAGGAACGGATATGCCGTTTCTCTTGAATTCCTTTTCAAGGAGATCCCTGCCCTCCGCCACATTTTCATCGCGCTTTTCGCGCTTGAACCATGAGCGTATCTTGGATTTGGCCTCGTTTGTCTTGGCTATGTCGAGCCATGCCCTGTTGGGGCCGTGGTCGGAGGCGTTGGAGGTGAGTATCTCCACTATCTCGCCGGTCTTGAGCTGATAGTCAAGGCTCACGAGCTTTCCGTCCACCTTGGCACCCTTCATCTTGTTGCCGACCTCGGTGTGTATCGCGTAGGCAAAGTCGATTATCGTGGCACCCGCGGGCAGCGTTATCATATCGCCCTTGGGGGTGAATGCGAAGGTATCCTCGGGAGAAAGGTCGTTCTTGATCGTGCGGACTATCTCCTCCACATCGTCTGCGCTCTGCTGCGCTTCGATGATGCGGCGTATCCACGCAAGGCGGTTGTCGAACCTGTCCTTGCCCTTTATCCCTTCCTTGTACTTCCAGTGCGCTGCGATACCGTATTCGGCGGTGTTGTTCATATCCACCGTGCGTATCTGCACCTCGAAGGGGATGCCCTCCGTGCCGATCACTGTGGTGTGCAGGGACTGGTACATATTTGATTTGGGTGTTGCGATATAATCCTTGAAGCGGTTGGGGATGGGCTTGTACATATCGTGGATGATGCCCAGTGCGTTGTAGCACTCGTTGACGGTGCCAACGATTATCCTCACCGCATATATGTCATAGACCTCGTCTATTGATTTTCTGCAGGTATATGCCTTTTTATAGATGCCGTAGACGGATTTTACCCTGCCTGCGATCTGGGGCACATCCAGCCCCATTTCCTTGTAGCGAGCCTCGATCTCGCCCTTTATGTGGCTGATGAACTGCTCGCGCTCGTCACTGCGGATACGCAGTGCGTTTTCTATCTCGGAATATGCGTAGGGATCCAGATAATGGAACGCTATATCCTCGATCTCGTCCTGAATGGTCTTGATTCCCAGTCTGTGGGCGATGGGCGCGTAGATATTCATTGTCTCCAGCGAGGTGGCACGCTGCTTGTATGCAGGTCTGAACTGGAGAGTGCGCATATTGTGGAGCCTGTCGGCCAGCTTTATGATTATTACTCTGATATCCTGCGACATGGCAAGGAGTATCTTGCGGACATTCTCCGCCTGCTGCTCTTCCTTGGTAAAAAGCGGGATCTTGCCCAGCTTTGTTACGCCATCGACCAGCATCGCCACATCCTGACCGAAATTCTTGCGGATATCTTCAAGGGTGAAGTCCGTATCCTCCACCACATCGTGGAGAAAGCCCGCACAGACCGTGTCTGTATCCATACCGAGCTGAAGAAGGATATAGGAAACGGCAACGGGGTGGGAAATATACGGTTCGCCCGAGGAGCGCATCTGATTTGCATGAGCCCTTGCCGCAAAATCATAGGCGGAGACCAGCTTGCTCGTGTCATACTGATCGTGGTGCTCACCGCTCATGATAAGCTCCATTATGTCGTCTATGGTGTAAATGGTCTCGGTTTTATTAAGCATATAGCACACCCCCGATACAGCAGTTTTGCTGATCCCATGCCTCCGGCGCAGCACTTCGGCGAATTAAGAGGCGGATCCTGTATATGAGCCGCTCAGCATCCGCATAGTCGGAGTAAGCGAAAGGTCGGCTTTCTTGTCTGCGGGGCAGCGGCTCACGGAATTTGCGAACCTGTCGTAGGCTATGAGCCCCGCTTCGGAAAATATGTCAAGTGCAGTGAGGAATTTGCAGTAGCTGATGGTTCCGGACACGCAGGAGACGGAAGAATATGCGTCAAGAGGAGTCCTCGGCGTATCGATGCTGCGGTAGATCACCGCAAGGTCATCCCTGGTGGGAGTCATCGCACGGAGCAGCTCCTGCTCGGTTATCTCCCCGCGTACGAATTTATCATGATAATCCTCGGAGGATATGAGCTTTTCCTGCTTCATGCCCTTCATGCGGATATCGAGTATGCGAAGCTGTATGCTCCGCCTGCCGTTGTATTCGTTTATGTCAAGATTTACAAGTATATTGAGCCTGTCCCCCGCCTTGTAGGGAAAGCTTTCCGTGCGCACCCCGAACATTGGCGCATCGAGCCGCCTGCCGCAGTATTCGAGCACAAGCTTTGTGTGCGCCCCCTCGGACATGGAAAGTACATCCTTTACGGTGCAGTCGGAAAGCAAAAATACAGGCTTCGGGTTTTTCTCCCCGTAGGGCTCGAGTATCGAAAGTCCCGACACATTTTCCTCTGTGAGCTCATCGGGAGTGATATCCGCGCAGGCGATGATCTCCGTCACAGTTCTGCGGGGGAGGGATGCGGCATATTCTTCAAGCGCATCCACAAAGCCGTCAAGCTGAGCTCTTTCCAGCGAAAATCCGCCCGCACCGGCGTGGCCGCCCTTTTTGGTAAGAAATTCTCCCGCATACACAAGGCTGTCGAACACATTGAAGCAGCCTGCTTCGTCCCGCACCTGAGTGACTGCCCTTGCCGAGCCGCGGAGTCCGTCGGGCTCCGCTGTTATCACGAATGCGGGCTTGTCGAAAAGCTCCACGAGCTTTGCCGCTGCGATGCCTATGACACCGTGGTGCCAGCCCTCGCCCGTGAATACCAGTACACGACGGCTGAGCAGCGCGGGATCCCTTGCAATCTGTTCTGCTATATCCGCATAGATGCTGTCGGTAAGGCTCTGCCGTCTTGTGTTGAGGGCGATGACCTTGTCCGCAAGCTCCGCTGCGGTTTCCTCGTCCTCGCTCATCAGCAGATCGAGAGCGTTCCTCGGGGATGCGATGCGCCCTGCGGCGTTTATCTTGGGTGCAAGCCCGAAGGCGATGGAGGTCGAATTTATATTCTTTATCCCGGCCTTTTCGATCAGAGCCGCAAGTCCCGGGCGTTCTGTATTCTTTATGCAGCGCATACCGTCCACAACGATACTGCGGTTTTCCCCGTTGAGGGGCACGATATCCGCAACGGTGGCCAGTGCCGCAAGGTCGCCGTACTGTTCGGCGGCAAATTCCGAGTCCCCGCCCTCCATGGCAGCGACCAGCTTCATAGCCAGTCCGCAGCCGCAGAGATCCTCATAGGGGGCTGTGTCGTCGCTTCTGTGGGGATCCACCACTGCAGCCGCACAGGGAAGCTCATCTCCCGGCTGGTGATGATCCGTTACGATAAGGGTGATGCCGAGCTCCTTGCAGAGCTTTGCTTCTTCAAGAGCGGCGATGCCGTTATCCACGGTGACGATCATGCCCACATCCTCTGCGGCAAGCCGTCTTATCGCATCGCTGTTGATGCCGTAGCCCTCGGAGCGCTCGTTTATATATGTCGTGACATTCGCGCCGATATTGTTCAGGTAATCGGCAAAAAGCGCAGTGGCTGTGATGCCGTCGCAGTCATAGTCGCCGTAGACGCAGATCAGTGTGCCGTTTTCGGCAGCTTCCGATATAAGCCCGGCCGCCTTGTCCATATCCTGTATACATGAGGGTGAGCTGTAACGCTCTGTGCTGTCCTGACCGAAAAACGCCGCCGCCTTTGTGATATCATCGCAGCCCCGCATCACAAGCGCCTTTGCTGCCAGTGATGAGATCTGCCCCTTAGCGGCAAGCTCCCGCGTTTTCTGTTCATCAGTTTTTACCAATACCCAGCGTTTTACCAAGCGGCGCACCCCTTTTTGCGGAAAATGTGCGGCTTACATGGGCTGTACAGGCGCACACACGGCGCAGGCATATACTTTCCTGCATATCATTGTATTATACCATTATGGCGCGTTTCAGTCAAGTATATTTTATGAACGCTGCCCCAAATCAGCACAATGCACAACAGCCTGAACCTGTATGATCGGGCTGTGAAGCAGCCCCTGTTACAGAAAACAATAAAACTCATAACATCAATTATCATGATGCTATGAGTTTTATCATGGAGCTGGAAACGCGACTTGAACGCGCGACCTGCGCATTACGAATGCGCTGCTCTACCAACTGAGCTATTCCAGCAATATTATTATTGAACTTAACCCGACCTGCACATTACGAATAAGCCTTTTGCTTCAGCAAAAGAGTCTACACAACTGAGCTATTCCAGCATAGATTTTTGAACTGAACTAAGCCCGACCTGCGCATTGCGAATAAGCCTTTTGCTTCAGCAAAAGAGTCTACACAACTGAGCTATTCCAGCATAGATTTTTTGAACTGAACTAAGCCCGACCTGCGCATTACGAATAAGCCTTTTGCTTCAGCAAAAGAGTCTGCACAACTGAGCTGTTCCGGCATATATTCTGAGCTTCTACGGAATAATATAACAAAAAAGCCCCTCTACCTAAGTAAAGGGGCTTTGTTGGTCGGAGTGACGGGACTCGAACCCACGGCCTCTACCACCCCAAGGTAGCGCGCTACCAATCTGCGCCACACCCCGATGCAACTATAATAATATACCACATAATCACAGCAAAGTCAATAGGCTTTCGGAGAATCTACCTATTGCACAAAAACCACACAGGTTTTTTTGCTGTTTGTGTCTATAAATACATTTTCGGGAGGAAGGGCACCTCAAGGATGCGCTTTACATGGAGAAATCCTGTTTTTTCGGGCTCAATGGGCTTTACAAGGATGGATTTTATCCCGAAGAGCTTTGCGCCCAGAATATCTGTAAAAAGCTGATCGCCGATGGTAACGCAGTGCGCCTTGTCCGTACCCATCTTGCGCACGGCCTCGCGGTAGCCCTTTGTCAGCGGCTTTGCTCCCTCGCTCACATATGGCAGCCCTAGAAGTTCGGCAAAGGGCTCCACACGGGGAGCGTGGTTGTTTGAAACTATCATCATTTTTATGCCGTTTGTGCGCATATCCTCCAGCCATTCAAAAAGCCCGTCAAGAGGAACAGGATTATCGTGAGTGGTGCAGGTGTTGTCGATATCGAGAATGATCGAATCCACACCCATTTCACGGAGAACGGCGGGAGTTACGGAAAGAATGGAGCGGTAAGCCCGCGTGGGAGTAAAAAGCATAGAATCACCTTAGCCGCAGTGATTTGAAAAGAGGGGGCAGTTACCTGCCCCCTGCCTGTTCACTGTATTCACGGGAAGACTGAATAAAGCGTGTGTGTTTATTCAGAACATGGCGTTGACGGTCATATCGGAATGGACATCAGTAAGCACCTGATCCCAGCCGAGAAAGGGAAGCCCCTGATCGTTCTGTGTGGGTGTTACGGGAGGAACTGCCTGTCCGCCGTCAGCCACGGAAACGGTGTAGCGCTGGCCGTCGACCATGAATATGACGGTATGTGTCCTTGCGGCAAGAGGCTCGGTATCGTTCCATGAATCGTCGTCATCCTCGAGAGATTCGTCATCATCGAAGGGGATCTCTTCGTCGTTGAATTCATCATCGTCATCGTCGTCAAGGTCCACATCAAAGTCATCATCATCAATATCGATATCATCGAGATCGGAGATGGGGCCTTCCACATCGTCGATGGAAGGATCAAAGGAGTAGACCGTGCCGACGGAATCCGCAGTGGTGGTGACTCTTGCGGTGGTGTACTGTGTAGTGTACTGAGTTGTGGTCACGACGCGCTCTGTCGTCCTCTCGGTCTCGCGCTCGGTAGTGGTCTCGGGCTCTGTTGTCTCAGAGGATTCGGGAGTCGTGGTCTCCTCGGTCTCAGTGGGCGTTGTGGTAGTCTCGGTAGTGGTCTCTGTTTCTGTCTCGCTTTCCTCGGGCTCTGTCTCTGCCTCGGAAGCAGGTGCCATATCATAGGCAGCCTTGATATCCTCGGAGGAGAATGCAAGGTCGTGGAAAGCTGCAATGGTAATGAGGTTCTTGAGGGTTATGGGATCGCATTTGTCAAGCTCTGCGGGAATGTTGAGATAATCAAAGGTAGGATCGCCGCCCTGGATCCCCGAAAGTATCCTGGCACCTCTGCCCTCGCCGAGGATCTCGGGCTTGCCGCCCTGATTGCCGTTGTAGTCGATGGGGTTGCCCAGATTATCATAGAGCTGGAGCGAGGAATTGCCTGAGAACGAAATGACCTCGGTAGAGGGTGTTGTCTCGCCGCCCTGATCGCACACAAAGCGGATGACCGCGTCCTTTGTAGTAGCGGAAACGCTGTCGCTGCGGACGATGATGTTGCGCTTTGCGGAATTGGCGGAATTGATCAGCGCACTGCCCTTTACGATGTCGATGGTGCCGTCGCTCTTTCCGTTGAAGGAATCGGAAATGAAGGCTACGGTATCAGCGGAAAGAATGACATAATTGCCCTCGGTCTTTTCCTTTGTGCGGTATTCAAGAGTGCAGCTGCCGCTGCTTCCCACCTCGATGGTGTCTCCCGCTTTGAGAAACACATCCGCGGTGAGCGCTGCAGGCTCTGCGCCTTCGCTGGTGACCTTAACATCACCTGAGGATGCGGAGACATACAGGCCGCTTCCCGAACCGCCCATATTCAATATAACAACGGTGATGATCACGACTATAACGGCCGCCGCGCCGAGGATCACTGCCGGTTTCATTGTTTTCATATCAAGACCTCTTTAACGAACAAAACTTCCTTAATGTCTGGCATGAGCATCAGGATGGCACACGCCGCCCCTTAGAGGCAGGGGACATCACTTTATTGATTATATCATAATTTTCCGGCCGTTTCAAGTGTTTTACGAAAATTTGTCCGTTTCTTTCACAATACAGCAGCGGCGCAGCACCCGCAGGGCACTGCGCCGGTATGTTTATCGCATCAGCAGGTGGTCACACCCGCATAGCCTTTACTGCCTGCGCCATATCCTTTGCTCCGAAAAGATATGAGCCCGCTACGAGCACATTTGCTCCTGCGGCCTTTACCTCGGGGCAGGTCTTTGCGTTTATGCCGCCGTCTACCTGTATATCGGTGGTGAGGCCGCGTTCATTCAGGGCTGTGCGAAGCGCTCTTATCCTGTCTGTGCTTTCAGGTATAAAGCCCTGTCCGCCAAAGCCAGGCTCCACTGTCATAATAAGTATCATATCAACGCTGCCGGCATATTCAAGGACTTGACTCACGGGCGTTGCGGGCTTGATGGCGATGCCTGCACGCTTTCCGCAGCGACGGATCTCGTTTATTACTGCGTTCACATCCGGTGCGGCTTCAAGATGGAAGGTGATATTGTCCGCGCCGCTTTTTGCAAACGCTTCGATATAGCGGATAGGATCGGTTATCATAAGATGTGCGTCCACAAACATATCCGTGCGCCGTCTGACGCTTTCGAGCACGGGTATGCCGTAGCTGATATTATTTACGAACACGCCGTCCATCACATCAAAGTGTATATGGTCACAGCCTGCTGCCTTTGCCCTGTCAAGCTCATTTCCCAGCTCACAGAGGTCTGCGCTGAGTATCGATGCGGAAACTATCATAGCAATGCTCCTTTATTGATGCAGGGCGAGCCCTGCACTGTCGCCTTAGCGGTTTCTTCACTGTAATGATTATACACCATCTGCCACTGTAAGTCAAGCAGGCGGGCAAAGCCCGCAGTTACCCGTAATTTCATTTGTGGGTAATGCTTATTTGTGGCTCGGAACTTTTATGACTACTATTAGTTTATACTAAAGCAAAGCCCGCACCCTCCCGTACTTTCATTTGTGGGTAACTCTCGTTTGTAGCTCGGAGCTTTTATACCTACTATTATTTTGCACTAAGGCAGGCAGAGTCTGCACCCTCCCGGCGGCGAAACGCCGCTGTTACCCGTACTCTTTTTTGAAAAGGAACGCTCATCGGTGGCTCGGAGTTTTAATATATCCCCACCAATGCAAGAGGGCGAGGCTTTTCCGCCGGACAAACTAATATGAGAGGTTGATAAGCCTGAGAGCAGGTGACTGACAGAATTGCAGGGCGAGACATATCAAACAGAAAGCAGTCATACATCGGCGACTGTCCCCACAGAACCTACCTGAGCGAATGTGCGAGTTAGTTTGCAAATAAATCTGAGTGGGTTATAAACGATGTCCAAATGCGAAGCAAATCAACATCAGAGTGGGGAAAAGGGGATACAAAGGGGAGAAACGAAGAGGGGCGGCGCACAGATAAAGCCGTCATTTCAAATGAACACTCCGTCCCTCTGGTGTTTCATCCCCTTTGACTCGCTGCAAATAAGCCGTTTAAGACAACAGGCTACCGTTGAAACGGAACAAATTCAGTGGATAGCGTCATAGCTCTGCCGTTCATATCAAATTTTTATGATATATCAGCATCTTTCTTTTTATTTTTGTGCTACTTTCAAAAAATTAAGTTGTTCTTAATATAATATTTTCTAATTATACATATTTGCGAGGAGGAATTATGGTAAAATTATATTAACATTATTCGTATTTACTATTGTTGGAATTTAACATTCCGGATAGGAGGTAGCTTATGAAAAGATCGTTGTCATTACTTACTGCATTTTTGCTTATGCTTGTATGTGCAGCAGTTCCTGCCCGCGCAGACAGCATTTTCGATGATTCAAAGGAGATCGCTCAGGGCATGAGTTACACCTTCCAGATCAGCGACAAATCCGCACAGCGGAGCTATATGGTGCAGACAGATGCAGAGGGCACCCTGCTGGTGTCAGTCACCTCAGATGTAAAGTTCCTTGATATCAGAGTATTCGATGCAGGCGGAACAGAGCTTACCGCAGAAAAGGCAAAAATCAAAACAGGCGCTCATTCCTATGATTCCACCTACAAGGTGAGCGACACCACAGGCGCATTCAATGCTGTTATGTCCTATCAGGTGAAGGAAGGTACATATTACATACAGTGTGCCCGTCCCAGCTGGTCTCCCGCAGAAGGCAAGGTTAAGCTCGCTGTCAAGCTTCCAGAGAAAACAGGCTCATCCTCAAACTACATGACAGTTATGCTCGGACAGGGTGATACGCTGAGCCTCGGCGCTGTCGTTACAGGAAAGATAAAGAACGATGTTTCGATCACATCCTCAAACGAAAATGTTGCGGTAGTCGATGAAGAAGGCAATGTTACCGCTGTTTCCGACGGTAATGCGGTCATCACCGTTCAGAGCGGGAAAAACGAATTCAAGATCGCAGTGATCGTTGGATAGCTCTGAATCTGTATTTCAATAGCTTATGATCAAGAAACGGCGGATCCCCCGAAGCAGCTTCGGGGGATCCGTTTGTGCCTGTGAAGAGGGGCGGTGGTGGGGGTGTCACTGACAATATTATCGCTTTCGTTATCCATTTCATTTCTCCGAGAAATCCGTATCCATAGCTATCTGCAGCTCATAATCAGGATATTCCTTCTGAACATCCTTTACAACATCGGCATAGACAGCCCTGCGGTCAGCTGCATTAAAGCTTATTAGCACATCAAAGCGCATGGACTTGCTTTCTTTATCCAGATAAAATCCATGTGTCTGCTTTACATGGTCATGGGCAAGCGCGATCTCGCTGACTCTTTCCCGTATACGGATAATATCCTCATCCCTCGTGTTTATCGAGTAGATCCCGACTGCTGTCAGTATTACATTATGCTTTTCGATCACCTTCATTGTGATCCCGCGGATAAGCTTATCCAGCTGATCTGCCGTATATGTATCCGGCACCTCGATATGAACAGAACCATTCCATGTATCGGGACCGTAATTATTGAGCACAAGGTCATATGCCCCCTGCACACCGTCGAATTCTCTGATGGTATCCTTGATAGACTGTGCGAGCTCTGCATCGTTTCGCTCTCCGAGTATCTGCGAAATGGTATCTTTCAACATTTCAAATCCGGATTTAACTATAACTACCGATATGATAGCACCGAGCCAAGCCTCCAGTGATATGTGAAAAACAAGGAATATGACAGCAGCAACCAGTGTAGATGCAGAGATAACAGAGTCAAGTGTGGCATCCTCTCCCGAATTGATAAGAGAATCGGAATTCACCTTCTCGCCAACACCCTTGACATACCGTCCGAGAACGATCTTGACTATCACAGCCACTCCCACGATGATAAGCGATACTATATTGTAATCGGGCGTTTCCGGAGCAATTATCTTCTTTACCGACTCAACAAAGGAAGTCACACCTGCATAGAGTACTATCACAGATATTACCATCGCACTCAGATATTCAATGCGCCCGTATCCGAACGGGTGCTTTTTATCAGGCTCTTTCGCTGCAAGCTTAGTTCCGACGATCGTTATGATCGAGCTGCCCGCATCGGAAATATTATTAACAGCATCAAGAACGATGGCGATAGAATTTGTCATAAGTCCTGTAACAGCCTTGAATGCCGCCAGGAGAACATTTGCTGCTATTCCTATGACACTTGTCCGGACTATTGTTTTTTCTCTTGATGCGCTGTTTTTATCTTCTGTCCTGTTCATTATGTATCCCCTCTTCAGTTATTTCATGCTGTTTATGATACGAATAGCAGTATCCTCTCCGATTATTTTGCCAACCGCAGAGTGCAGGCACAGCCTGCCTTGCCGCATTAGCGGTACACTTTTATGATTTAATGTACCGAGCTACAAATGTGTGCTTCCCTACAAAATAGCGCACGGGTAACCTCGGGCTTTGCCCGCCTAACGGTAGCCTCTTGTCTTAAACGGCTGATTTGCAGCGAGTCAAAGGGGATGAAA
>CAMHMM010000028.1 GCA_946186215.1 uncultured Ruminococcus sp.
TAAGATCATGTGGCTGGGCACCGGTTCGGATTCACTTACATGGAAATTCAACATAGGCAAATACGAGGGCACTGATATAGGCAGTGATTACTACTATCTCTACAATGCGTATGCAGATATGTATCTTTGCCCGCAGGTATCCGATCCCCGTGTGCTTACCGAGGAATATATAGGTATTACTCTCCCCGGCAGGGACAGCGGCGGTTACTATTCCGAAATAGCTGCATGGGATCAGCCCAAGTATGCAAATATAGGTCTGCGCCCAGATGAGAACAATATTTTCTTTGAGCCCTGCTCAACGACAGTTTCCGTTCCCTTCTATTTTGCAAGGTTAGACGATCTCAATACAAGCGACAGACTTCATACCGAAAATACCGTTGATAATTTCGATCACGGCATAAGTATGAGGATGATAGATTTCTCAGGTCAGAATGATATCTTCAAAGTTCTGGGCGACGACAAATTTACTGAGGACTCTCCGGGCAAAAAGGGAAAATTGGAGACCGATCTTGGAAGCGACGGATATCCAGTTTCGACGGCAAAGAAAAAATCTCTTTCTGAGCTTTTTGATCGACAGAAAGAGATCGATGTTAACCATCTGTTCCTTGAAAGTGTGTATAATTCAGGCGGCTATTTTGAATTTGACAGCTGCCAGAACTATGCAACTCTCAGACCGGAGGGTACGGAAGGCCTTAAACAGCAGAAAAATGCTAACGATGAGCTGCTGTATGTAGACGCAGACGGCAAGCTTACAACGGTTGCCGACAACAGTCGCCCCCTGTATGAGTTTACCCTTTACAAGGAACTCGGTACAACGGATCAGCTGAAGAAGGACTCATTGAGGCACGGACAGTTTTATCCCTATGACTGGATCACAGCTGAGGATATGGCTACCCAGTATAATGACCAGAACCTGTACAGCGCTCTTGCCAGCACAAAGATAGATAATCCAAAAGGAAGATTACCCGATACGGATCCCAGAAAGTATGAGCCGCTGCATAAGATCCAGACAAAGGATTCAACCGGAAATGCAAACTACTATTTCGGAATGGAGCTCGAAGCATCCTTTGTTCAGACGGTTCTCGGAAAGGATGCATGGGGACACGATATCATATTCGAGTTTACAGGCGACGATGATTTCTGGCTCTTTGTTGACGGCGAGCTTGTCCTCGATCTGGGCGGCATCCATTCGGCTGTATCGGGAAATGTAAACTTCAAGACCGGTATCGTGTATGCTGAGGGCGTGGATTTTACCAAAGCCACGACCAACACATTCAGCAGCATTGATAATATAGATGAAATGGTCAATATCGGCACAAACGATATCAAAAACTATGCAACTCTGCTGTGGGTGTTCGAGAGCAATTACAGAAAGCGCAACCCGACAGCCTCGGACGCTGAGGTAAAGGCTTATCTTGCGAAGAATTTTGCATGGATATCGGATGATGAGAACGATCCCGAAAAGGGCCATTTTGAGCTGATCTTCAAGGATTATTCCAAGCATGATATGAAGATCTTCTACATGGAATCAGGTGCGGGTGCGTCCAATCTGCATATGCGCTTTAACCTTGCTTCCGTAACGCCCGGCCATGTTATGGTGCAGAAGCAGACCACAGGCGATGGTGCCGTAAATATCGATACCGATTATATTGAATACCCCTTCCAGATCTATTATACCAAGGAAGAGGAAGCCAAGGACGAAAATGGTAATCCAATCACAGGTCCCGACGGAAACCCTGTTCTGGTGACCAATGAATACCAGCTCCAGAATATGGATGATGATATCCATGTTACCTATCAGGGCACAGGCGAGAAGGTAAGGTTCGTAACGGAATATATGCCTCCGAGCTTTGTTCAGGGTACGGATAATCCGTATAAGGATGTATTCTTTATTTCTCCCACCAAGTCAACAGAGATCGCATTCCCCGACAATACCATTGAGTACAGGCTTGTGGAATGTGCTGTGGACAGCCGTATATACCCGGAAGTAAAGGTAAACGGCGTAAAGATCGAGGAACAGTATATCACCGAGCAGGAACACAACCTGAAGAGCTTTTCATCCAGACTCGTATCTGCCGAGGAAAGACCGAGCATAGTTTTTGACAATGTAGTTGCGGCGGATATGATGAGCACGCTGAAATTCGAGAAGATACTTAAGGATAAGCAGGGTAATGTTCTGGAGTATGTTCATGCATATGATGATGAAACAAGGAATTTCATCTTAAACAGGATACGCAGTGCTCACACAAGCTGGAGCGAGGATGAGGTACTTGCTTATTTCAACGAGTACTACAAGGATGACAGAACTAAAAAGCTGGAGGAGATAAAGAGACAGCATTCCTCATGGTCGGAAGAAAAGGTACTCGAAGAATTCAATTCAAAATACGACAGCGCGGTATTCGATTTTAAGCTGTATCTGTCACCCGACGGAAAGATACCCGTTGAAAATATACCCGAGGCTGCATATTATCCCTATTATGTTGTACGCTGGGTAGGCTCAAAGGAGTATATCTGCAGATATGATACCGATCTGCAGAAGTTTATCACAACAGATATCGAATACGGCGATGTTAATATCAAAAAGATCGAGAATAACGAGATACCCGGCATAATCAAGGATGATGTATGCTTCACATCCTCCGTTCACGGCGCGATCTCAAAGATACCCTCGGGCTGCTATGTCTATGTTCCGTCTCTGCAGCTGGATTCACTGTTCAGGGTGGTTGAGAATCCTCCCAGCGGCTACGGTGTTGATCCTGTCAACGGCTACAAGATGAGAAAAGGCTATGAAAAAACAGGCACCGGAGAGCTCGATAAAACAACGGAGATCAATTCCTATGAGCTTGTGAAGGTCGGCGACGAGAGCATAGGCCGTGTTGCGGCAGTATCCGATCCTATCATGGATATTACCAACAAGCGCGGTTACGGCCTTACAGCCAAGAAGGTATGGAGCGATCTTGCCATCACAAAGGGGCATGCGCCTGTCTATGTGGCGGTTTATGTAAACGGCAGCGCCGTTCCCGACACTCTGCATAAGATAGAGCTGCCGAAAACGAGTACATATTATTTCTTCGATGATCTTATAACGGCGGATTTCTCCGACTATAAGGTCAAAGAAGTGATGATCAGATCAGGCGTGCCAAAAGCAGACACAAACGGAGTTGTGACCAACGAATCAGAGCTTACCTTCGAGCCCGCGTCGGACACAGAGGATTTTAAGGTAACAGGTCTTGACGGCGTAGAGGCAACTCACAGCTACAAGGTGACCTATGCCGAGGGCGAGTATGACGGTTCCTCGCGCACAGATACGATCTACAATACTCGTGACGGCGGTCTGCAGATACGGCTGTTCAAGTGGAATGACCAGACCAAACCGCTTTCGGACGGCAAGTTCACGCTTTATGACAAGGACAATCAGAAGGTCGCCGAATACACCTCCGATGCACAGGGCACAGTCACGATACTGTACGGCTTCAACAGCAATGAAAGGTACAAGCTCGTGCAGAATGCGGCTCCCAATGGATATGTAGGCTTGCAGGAGCCTGTGTACTTCACTGTTGACGACGATGGCACTGTGACATTGGAAGCAAATGCAGGAACGGCTTCGGCACCTGTATATCAGTCGTGGGATAACGATCCCGACCGTGTGGGCTGGGTAGATACAGAACCCGGCGAACGCGGCATCAAAGCCAATATTGATGTTTACAACAAGGAATTCAAGCTGGTCATCTCAAAGAGCAGTGAGGACGGATCAGAGCATCTCAAGGGCGCAAAATTTGCTCTGCATATGCAGGTAAATGCAAATGTAAACGGCTTTGAGAAGAGCCCCTTCCCGATCCCCGGATTTGATGCCATCGTTACCGAGCCAAACGGTATGCAGATCATCTGCGGCGGTGCGAGCGGCAGGGTGCTCAGACCCGGCAAGATGTACTTCCTTGAAGAGGTAAAGGCACCGGGCGGCTATAAGACCCTGAACGGTGACATAGTTTTCAGGATTAATTCTCTGGGACTTCCCATACTTCAAAAGCCGGTCGGCGATAATGAGTATCAGGATATCGCAACAGGACAGACCGATGATTGCGGCGGCAAGCTTGAAGAAAGCACTGCTGAGGAAGGCACATATATCTACACTCTCAGCGTGCCGAACGAAAAGGACGATACTATGACGAGCCTTACCGTAACAAAGACTGTAAGCGGCTCGCTCGGAGACAGATCGAAGCAGTTTATCTTCAGCTTTGTCGTAGGTGACGGTTCGGATATCTCAACAGAATATACCTACCTGAAGGGCACTGTTACCGGTAAGATATCTTCAGGCGGAACATTCAGACTGGCACATGATGAAAGCATCGAGATAGATCTTCCCAAAGGCACACAGGTGAGCATCACGGAGAGTACGGAAAGTGCGGACGGGTACTATATCTCAATGAAACTCGGTGAGGATGATATCGCCAACGGAGATCCGTTCACCGTAAACGATAGTACGACTCTTGCTGTGACAAATGCCGTAAAGGAAGTGCTCCCCACAGGAACAAGGCTCCCGAAGGCACCTGCAGTGTTCATCGGACTGCTTGCCCTTGGTGTTATCGCACTTGCAGGACGCGAAAGACTGAGGATCAGAAGCGATACAGACGACGATCGTTAAAGTATCAGAAAAGTATCAGAGCCGCTGCCGCGAAAAAGCGGCAGCGGCTCATGTTATAACCGTGCGCCCGGATGCTTTTATGAACGCAGGCGGGAAACAGACAAAAATGCACACGAAATGAGATATATCCGCGTTTTTAGTGCTTATGAAAATTCGGGCACGCATTTACTTGACAAGACAAACGGAAAATGATACAATAATAGTTGCAGTTACAGGATGTATGAAAAAGCATCATACGGCGTTTCTTTAGGAATCGGAACACAAAAAGCAACGCTTTGAATATGTCACTGCATCGGAGAAAGGTTTTTTATGGATAATTACAGCAATTATTATGATACCGTGATCGTCGGCGCAGGCGTAGGCGGTCTGTACACCGCGGTTTGTATGCCCGAGACAACAAGGATACTTGTGATCTGCAAGCGGGGCGCTGAGGTCTGCAACTCTCACCTTGCGCAGGGCGGCGTTGCAGCCGTATACAAGCCTGTTGATGATGACAATATAAATCTTCACACAGAGGATACCTTTATCGCAGGCGGGTTTAAGAACAATCCCGATTCCGTTAAGGTGCTCGTTACAGAGGCAGCTGCCGAGATAGAGCATATAATCTCTCTTGGTACTGACTTTGACCGCGATGAAAACGGAGAGCTCGACCGCACTCTTGAAGGCGGCCATTCAAGGCGCAGGATATTCCATCACAGGGATTCCACAGGTGCCGAGGTAACAAGAGCGATCAGGGATGCAGTGAAAAAGCGCAAAAACATCACATTCTTAGAGGATGCTCTTATGTGCCGCCTTGTAAAGACCGACGGCGGATTTGCAGCCGATGTACTGGTAAACGGAGAGCACATCACATACACAGCACCTTATTTTGTGCTTGCAACGGGCGGTATTGGCAGAGTGTATGACTTCACCACCAATACTGCGATAGCTACGGGCGACGGCATCACTGCTGCTTACGAGATGGGTGCGACCATACGCGATCTGTCTCTTATTCAGTTTCACCCCACCGCATATCATGACAATTCAAGAGAGTGCTTCCTTATTTCCGAATCCGTAAGAGGTGAGGGTGCGTATCTGCTCAACTGCAATAAGGAACGCTTCATGCACCGCTATGACGACAGGCTCGAGCTTGCGCCCCGCGATGTAGTGTCAAGATCTATTATCCTTGAATCGAGGGAAACGGGCTCGGATGAATTCTACCTCGATATCGCCTACAAGGGCAAGGAATATCTTTCGGAAAGATTTCCCATGATCTATGAGTTCCTGCTCACACAGGGGATAGACATGGCGAAAGACCTTATCCCCATTTATCCCTGCCAGCACTATCTCATGGGCGGTATCAATGTAAACACCTATGCACAGACGGATGTGAACGGCCTGTATGCAGTGGGTGAATGCTCGCACACGGGAGTTCACGGAAATAACCGCCTTGCATCCAATTCCCTTCTTGAAGCACTCGTTTTCGGCCACAGAGCTGCAGACAGCATCTCAGCGAAGCTCGACGAAGCGCATGAGCCCTTCGGTTATGAATTCGATCTTCCCGAAAATGCAGAGCATATCCCCACGGGCATACGCACGGAGATCCGTCATATAATGCAGAAGGCCTATTTCGTGATACCCGACAAGCAGCAGGCTCTTGCGGGATTTGAGCGTGTCTGCGAGATCAAGAAAATGCTCGAGACCGGAAATTATATCATTGACCGTGATTTTGTTGAGGCGAAATCCCTCGCCACTGTCGCTTACATAATCCTCAAAGAAGTGATCTGATGACTAAGATCAGCAATTTTATATCAAAGTATATGTCCGTGATCGTGCTTGCTGTGGCGCTGATATCGCTTTTTCTTCCTGCGTCCGCCCTGTGGATAAGAACTTCATGGATAAACCCGCTGCTTATGGTGATAATGTTCGGGATGGGGCTTACAATAAAGCCGAAAGATCTTGCTATGGTGTTTACCCGTCCCCGCGATATCATCACAGGCTGTGCTGCACAGTTTATCATAATGCCGCTTCTGGCATTTCTGCTCTGCAAAGTGTTTGATCTTGAACCTGCACTTGCTGCGGGAGTGGTGCTTGTAGGCACCTGCCCAGGAGGAACGGCCAGCAATCTTATCACATATCTTTCAAAGGGCGATGTTGCCCTGTCTGTGGGCATGACAAGCGTGAACACACTGCTGGCTCCTGTGCTCACACCCCTTATAACGCATCTTCTGCTCAACGCTACCGTATCTGTGGATATCCCCGCGATGGTACTGAGCATAGTCAAGGTAGTTATCGTGCCAATTGCATTGGGCTTTGTGGTGAACAAGCTTTTTGCAAAGGCGGCACAGAAGATAGTTGAGGCGCTCCCTGCGGTATCGGCACTGGCGATATGTCTCATCATGGCCTCTGTGGTCTCACATAATTCCGAAAAGATATTCGGGTGCGGAGCAGTCGTTCTCGCTGTTGTGATGCTTCACAATATTCTGGGCTATGCCTGCGGATTCGGTATCGCAAAGCTTCTGAAAATGCCCGCTGAAAAGGTAAAGGCATTGTCCATCGAGATCGGTATGCAGAATTCAGGGCTTGCCACAAGCCTTGCTGCGACGGCATTTCCCGATCTGGCTCTTGCAACTGTTCCCGGGGCAATCTTTTCTGTATGGCACAATATTTCAGGTGCGCTCCTTTCGGGTTTTTTCCGCAGATGGGAAGACAAGAAAGAAGCAGGAGAGAAAGAAGACAACGAAGAATGATAAAACGATGCTGCTGCTTTATGCGGCGGCATCGTTTTGTATATGGGCGTATAAACAAGCTTCTAACACCGGAAAAATGAGGATGCTGTGTTCGTGCAGCATCCTCATTTGTGATCTTATGATGTCTTTTTTGCCCATTCTATCGTTTTGCGGATGCCATCCTCAAAGGTGACCGAGGGGGAAAATCCGGTATCGCCGCAAAGGTCGGAAATATCACAGGAAAGATTCATTACCTGTCTGTCGGAGTAGGGGATATTCCCTATCCCGAGCGGAAGTGACGGATCTATCGCATCTCTCAGGGCAGTGATATATTTTTCCAGCGGCACTGCTTCTCCGCCTGCAACGCAGTATGTTTTCCCGTCTGTTCCCTTTTGGGCAAGGAGCATAAGTGCGCGGGCTGCATCAGCGCAATAGAGATAATCCCACAGCTGGCGGGCAGGGGTGAAATCGGGCACCTCACCGCGCAGGAGTTTTCTTATTGTGGATGTGATCATGGAGCCTTCGCCGTCATTAGGACCATATACGCTGAAGATCCTTGCCCAGATATGGCGCACATTGTTCTGTGAGCACAGAAGCCTTGTAAGCTGCCCCACAGCAAGCTTTGCCATTCCGTAGCCGTTTTCAGGGAATGCAGGAGTAGCAGGGGAGATCATGCCCTCCACTCTGCCGTATTCCGCCTGAGAGCCCGCACCCACGAATACCGAACAGCCCATATCTGCAGCCGCCTGAGCTGCGTCTACACTGTATCGGATATTTTCAAGCTGTGCGGGAACATCGTTTCTTCCGGCACCTGTCGTTTTGCCCCATGCAAGGTGGAAAAAGGCATCATAGCCCGTGCCGCAAAGCTGCGGCAGGCTGCTGTATTCGCAAAGCTCCGCATAAAAGCGGTGAACTCTTTCGGATTCGGTGATCCTGTCGTTCCGGGATGATCCCCTGCGGCACACAACAGTCACATCATGCCCCGCCTGTTCAAGTTCGGTTACAAGTGCCGTTCCGATAGCGCCCGTAGCGCCGGTTATGATCGCCTTCATATACTCACCTGTTTTATGTTCATTTCGTAGTTGCGGCAGTCAGATGCTTTCGGATCAGTTTCCGCTCGGTATCTGGATAGGCTGATCGGATTTCTTTGTGTATTCGCCGGGGTAGTGGCCTACAAATCTGTCGGACTCGGTCTTTGCCCATACGGAATCCAGCACGATGCCCGCATCAACACTGGTAACAGCTATGCCTGCAGAATCGGAGTACTGACCGAGCATAAACTGAAGAGCTTCTTTAATGTGCTTGCCGTCCTTGGAATATTCCGCATCATCGGAGATAACGCGAAGATCCACATAGAAGCTTCCCGAAGACATGGGAGTTCCCGCATTCTCGCACT
Organism: uncultured Ruminococcus sp.; assembly: GCA_946186215.1. GTDB lineage: Bacteria > Bacillota > Clostridia > Oscillospirales > Ruminococcaceae > Huintestinicola. Next base: position 8,747 of record CAMHMM010000028.1, read on the forward strand.
CCGTGCAGTATATGGCGGTCTGGTCGTATACGAGCTTTGCGTTCGCATTTGCCGATGAGAGCTTTGATTCGTTCAGGTAGCCCATTATGGTAGGTACCAGTATCGCAGTGAGTATCGCTACGATCGCGATAACAACGATCAGCTCGATAAGTGTAAATGCCCTGACTTTTTTCATAAGATCACCCTGTTTTCAGCCCAGTGGCTGTATTTTCATTTTCCTGAGTATAATTTTATCTTCATCGGAAACTCTGAATGATTCGCACGCCTTTTGTATAGCCCTGTTGTGAGTGCGCTCATCAAGGAGCCTTTTCCCGATAAATCCGATACCGTATTGCGGATATCTGCACACAAGCTCTGCTGCCGCCCATGCTGTGCCCATCATTGCATAATAGTCTGATGTATCAAGCTTCGGCAAAAGCTCTGCCACAGTATCCCTGTAATCCTCTGTCACATAATGCGAAAGCAGCGTTACCGCGACACAGCGCACTTCAAATTCGTTGTGTGAGCTCACATACGGTGTTATTGCCTTCAGTGTCTCCTCACGATGCTTTCGTATATCCTTCATGTCATTGCACAATGCGTCAGTACAAGCCCAGTCGCTGATATTTGAAAACTGCCTTGTAAAAAGCTTCAGCTTTCTTTCAAAATCCCCCTTTGCACAGCCCAGAACGAATGCGTAGAGCATCTGCTCCTCAAAGTATTCCTGCGGGTTGCTTTCGAGAAAGCCGAAGGGATCGTCTGCGGCTATCTGCTTTGCAAGGCGGCGCATATCCGGATTTGAAACGCCGATGGCCTTGCGCCTGCCCGGGATGAGTGTCTGTGTACGGAACTTTTCCTGCGCCATCGCTTCAAGCCTTTCAAGTATCTCCTGGCGTTGCAAGCTGCATCTCTCCTTTCGATGAGATCTCTGTCCTGCCGCCCTTTTCGCCGAGATAGCTGACAGTGACCTGCGGGAAGGGGATGACGATGCCCGTTTCATCAAAGCTCTTCTTTATCTCCTCCAGAAGGTCGCAGTGTACCTTCCAGTAATTTTCGGGAGCTGTCCATGCTCTCATTGTGATGATAACGGCACTGTCCTCAAGAGCAGTCATTCTTGCAAAATTATCTCTCTCATGAAGCACAAGGGGATGCTCTGCCATGGCGCGGCGGATGATCTCCTCAGCCCGTTTGTGATCGGAGCCGTAGGAAATGCCGAATTTGTACTGCACACAGCTCACACCGTCGCGGTTGTAATTGACAAGCACCTCGCTTACGATCTTCTCATTCGGGATGATGATCACCTTGTCGTCAAGAGAAATTACCTCTGTGTGGACAATGCCTATCTTGCCGGCAATTCCCTCATATTCGCCGAACTTTATATAGTCGCCCTTTTCAAAGGGCTTTGTGAACATGAGGACAAGTCCTGCAAAAAGGCTCTTCATCTCGTCGCTCACTGCGACTGAGCCTGCGATGGCGACTGTGACCACAAGTATCAGTATCGAGATAACAGGGAGTCCCAGTATTGTGAGCACGATGCACACATTGAATATTTTTAGCAGTACATTCATGGAGTGCAGGATAAAATCCTGCCCGTATTTGCTGAATTTTATCTTCTGGAGCGCCTTTTTTGTGAATTTGAGAAGAAGCGAGGAAAGCCACTTGAACACAAAGAAGACGATAGCCGCTATGATGATCGTAGGCAGGTAGTTAAGGAATCCCTCAAGAAAATCCGCGATGACATTTCTGTTCACATTGCCGTGGATTATCGAATTGAAAAGATCATTTGATCTTTCGGCCATCTGCTGCGCCTCAGGTGCCAGCGTGCCGGAGGCGGCAGACTGATTTTCGTCCAAAAACGCAGATACCACATCATCCAGCCCTACCGCAGATGTCTCCGAAGCAGCGGTTGTCTCCTCAGTGAGCTCTGTTACGGCAGTTACGGTCATTGTTTCATCCATACACGATCCTTTACATCAGATCCGCAAAGCAGGTGCGGCAGATTTCATCTATTATTTCTTCTGTTTCTTCAGTGCTGAGCAGCATTCCGTGTTCATCGAGGCTTTCGATAAAGTCCGCAAAGGCGTTCACCGTAAATCTGTCATTTATCACGAATGCCCGCTTGTAATCACCCTCGCAGACGGAGATTATCACCGTTTCATCGCCGAAATACATTATATCGGTACCCGAGGGCATTTTCAGGCGCTCCTGATCTATAAGCCTCATTCTGGTGCGCTTTTTGAGCGCATTTATCATATACAGTCGCTCTGCAGGGGAGAATTCCTCCAGTGCCCAGCCCGGGATGCTCATTAGCCTTCCAGTCCGCGCAAAGTTTTCAAGCCCCTCGCGGCAGTAGAATATATTTATGACGCTGTTTTGCTTTTCCACCGCGCTTCTTATATCGGAAGCGAAGAAGGACTGCCCGATCCTGTTCATCAGTTCGGGAGTGCGAAGCTCATTTCTGATATGTGAGGCTACCAGCTTTTCATCGAGCTCCTGTGTAAGGCTTGGCTGGAACTGCACCGCACTGTTCAGCACAGGGGCAGATGTAAAGAAAAGCTCCAGTGCCTGTGTATCATTATAAAGCTCGAAAAGCTTTTTTGAATTTGCCATCAGGCGCTTGCTGTGCGCCATTATCTGGCGGTGTACATTCGGGGATATGGTCATAAAGCCCGAGCTTATCTCCCTGTTTACCAGCACCACTGCCTCAGATGTGGCAAGATAGTACATATACGGCGGGAAATAGCTGTCGTAGGTCATAGAGTCCACATAATAAAAATACGGATCGAAGCTGATGTTCTGGCACAGGGAAAGTGAAAGGCAAAGCTGTATCAGCCGCAGATTATCCTCCGCATCCTTATCCCTGACGAGTCTGCCGATGTGGATGATATGCGCTCCCTTGCCGCATTTTGCAGCGCGGTTAGAAATAAAGCGCACCGCTCCCTTTGAATCAAACGGTATCGTTGTGATTATCCGGGGCTGATCCTTTTCAAGCTCTCTTACAAGCGCTTTTATCATCAGCTCTGTGAGTCCCTGATAATTATCTGCGGCGGCATCGCACAGCTCAGGCGTATTTACAGAGCTGATAAGGTCGTCCATATATGTAAGGTGAAGATCCTCACATATCTCCCGCACTATGCTTCTGAGCCTGTAGGTCTGTTCGCCTACCTTTTCCTTCATGTAGAGCTCACACATGGTGTCGCGCTCATCGGGTGACAGGGGAAAACAGCGCAGGAGCTGTACCACAAACGCCCTTGACGGCTTATAATGTCCCGAAAGGATATTTGTTATGGATGTGCGCCCGAGCCCGCTCATAACTGCGAGTTTCGAGGTGGTGAGACCGTTGCTTTCCAGAAGGTCGCCAAGCCTTTCGGCAAAGCTTTTTTCGCTGTATGTCATATACTATCCTTTATGCGGGATTATTTTCCGAGCCCTGTTCGGTCGATCAGG
>CAMHMM010000029.1 GCA_946186215.1 uncultured Ruminococcus sp.
CCTCAAAGAAATAATCAGCGTGATATTTTTTGAGTATTTTTCAACAGTCGTATGCATATGGACTTATGTTATCTACATTGTACTCTGTGATATCTGCTTTGTCAAGCGCTTTTTGGCTTTTTATTTCGTATTGAGGAAAATATCACATACTGTTATGCGTATATTGCCATGATATACAGAAAATACCGGTGACGCATTGGTTGCAAAATTTTAAACAAATCCTATCTCTACACGCTTTTGTCAATTAAAATTATTAGAACAAGATTAAATTTTGCAATAAATATTGATAAAGCGCAAAATATATGATAGAATACAAATATCGGATAATTCGGTATGATTAAGGAGGATAATATGTGGACTAATTCTGAGCTTAAGTCGAACGCCCGTTCGCTTTTGAAGAATTATTACTGGAAGGCTGTCCTTGTCTGTGTTATTTTCGGCGTTCTGACAGGAACGATAGGTTTTTCGAGAGGTGCCAACTCCGTAAATTCCTTCCGCAATCTTGAAGACAATGAAACATTCCAGGAGATAATCGAGCATTATCAGGACAAGAATGATGACAGATACGAGACCACCGCCCTTGTTACACAGGTGGAGGAAAAGCTCGCTGAATCATCTTCATCCGGCAATATGGTCGTTCTCGACAGCTATGATTTTGATTATGATTTTGACGATCATGATTACAGCTACACCAAGGATCAGTACGGCGCTATCATGGGCGCGATCTTCGGCGTTGTTATGGTCATCGTCGTTATCGCTGTGATCATAGGCTCGCTGTGGGCGATACTTTTCACAAATGTTCTTACAGTCGGAAAGCACCGCTATTTCATCGAGTCCCGCTACCATGAGACAGGTGTGGGAGAGCTGTTCTCCTCGTTTACCAACGGAAGATATTCCAACACGATGAAGGTCATGTTCTTCCATTCGCTGTATATCTCCCTCTGGTCACTGCTTTTCATTATCCCGGGCATCATCAAGTCCTATGAGTATTTCCTCGTTCCCTATCTCGTTGCGGAAAATCCCGACATAGACAAGGATCGTGCATTTGAGATAAGCAAGAGGACGATGGAAGGCGAAAAGTGGAAGTGCTTTGTTCTCGGTCTTTCCTTCATACTCTGGAACATTGCCGCAAATCTTGTTCCCTTCGGCGTTGGCAATGCATTCCTCGATCCCTATATCTCAGCTACATTTGTTGAGTTCTATATGGCTATGAAGGCAAAGGCTGTTGCACACGGCATCGTATATCCCGGCGAGCTGGTAGATGATGAATCAAGAGCAAATGTTAATTCATTCAATGCATCTCCCGCAGGCTTTAACCAGCAGAGCATGAACAGCGGCTACAATTCCGCAGGCTTCGCTCCTCAGAATAACACCAATCAGGGCTACAACCCTTATTCCGGTGCTCAGGGACAGGGCTACGGCGCTCCTCAGGGCACACCTCAGGCTCCCGCACAGAATGCTCCTCAGACGAGCTTTACAAGCGGCAGTTACCCTTCGGGTTCTATGGACAGCATTGATCCTCAGAACAACATCGGTTCTCCTGCTGATATCTCCTCTCAGGCATATCCAAGCGGCACAATGGATAGTGTCGGCACGGACGGGAACTTCTCTGACAGCTCATTTGACGATCCCGCTATCGGTGAGAGCAATTTCAGACCTGACGATAACAGTCCCGACGGACTGAACAGCTGATATGGAAGTTGAGCACAAAAGATCATCGGTCTGGCTGTATATACTCCCGATATTGCTCCTTCTCTGCAATATCGGGGTGTATATCACCGCGGTGAAATGCAATGAGTATCTGGAAGGCTGCAAATTTATAGAATACGACAGTGAAAAAATACGGCTCATCACACCTGAGCCGTATAATAATGTCTTTACGGGTATTCTTATCCTGATCATCGTGTCCGGACTGCTGATGATGATCCTCAGCGTAGCTAAGGTCGTCTCTGTTCCGGGAAAGATATTTTCCGCACTGATAACCGCGGTGTTTACGGCGTTTTCTGTAGTGTGGTTCTCATTTGCGTCCCTTTCGGTGTATTACAGCTGCGGGATAGGATTTGCTCCTGTGTATGAGCTTGAACGGCAGGAGGGCGGCGAGCTGCTCATCTGCAGTGTTGATGTGTTCGGTACGCGCCATGTGCAGGTTTTCGTGACGGACAGATTCAGGGCATACAGGGCAGACGGCTATAGCTGCCCGTCATCTCAGACGGAGAAAAAGCGCAGCTACAAGATCGAGCCTGATACTGAAGCATTTGTAAATGCAGTGATAGTAACGATTGAGGAAAACGGCAAGGAGCACCATGTGAGGGTATATGAGCGTTAAAGAGATGTATTTGCACCACTGTGAGGCCTATGCACAGAAATTCCCCGGAATAAAGGGCTTTTTTGAGGCATCTTCGTTCCGGAAGGGCTTGCTGAAGGCATTTTCGTGGCTCACATATCTGCTGTATTTTTCCTACGCGGTGCTTCTCATACATGGTGTTGTTGCGATCATACGATCAGCTTCGGATGCTTCACAGAGCGGCAATTCGCGGGCTATGATATTCGTGATGCGCATTCTGCTGCCGTTTCTTATTTTTCTTGTGACCACCGTGGTGAGAGACCGCATAAACGCTCCCCGTCCATATGAAAGATCGGGGATTGTTCCCATATTCCCCAAAAGCACAAAGGGACATTCGCTGCCCTCCCGCCACACAGCCTGTGCGTTTGCGGTGGCGTTTGCATGGTGCAGCGCATTTCTTCCGGCAGGTCTGGTGCTTTGCGTACTGGCAGTGTTCATCGCTGTTTCGCGCATCCTGATCGGTGTGCATTATCCCCTTGATGTACTGGCCGGCTTCCTGCTGGCGCTTGTTATACAGGTCATCGGGACAGTCGCAGCCGGTATGATATTTGTATAACCGCAGTGCTTATAAACAAATCAGGCAGACGATCCTTACCGTCTGCCTGATTTTTATGCTATCGCCTTTCTGACTGATACTGTCGTGTTTTTCAGGCTGCCTGTAAATGCGCGGTGATCTGCAATGACGATCACTGCACAGACAGTCCATATTATCGGTTCGCAGATGCAGATACCCATATAACCGAGCTTCGGTGCAAGAACGGAAACTGCGGCTATTTTAAGTATAAACTCCACGATACTGCCCGATACGGGAACGAGCTTTCTGCCGACACCCTGCAGGCTGCTCCTGAGAACGAGAAGAACGCTCAATACAAAGAAGAAGCTGATATTTATAACGATATATCGTGATGCGGTTGCGATGACTGCTTCATCCGTTGTCCCTGTGAGCGCCTGTACAAGTTGTCTGCGAAATATGAGCGCCACGGCAACGGAGAATGCGCTCCATATCTCTGCGATGATGATACTGCATCTGATGCCCTGCTTTACTCTGTCGGTTTTTCCTGCGCCGTAATTCTGGCTTGCAAATGTGGAGGCTGCAAGCGATATGGTAGCAAGCGGCAGCATGAATATATCATCGATCTTTCTTGCGGCGGTGTGTGCGGTTATTGTAGCTGTACCAAAGCTGTTTACTGCACTCTGCAATATAACAGAACCCACTGAAACGATAGCGTACATCAGCCCCATTGAAAGTCCTGTGCTGATAAGATCGCCGAGAAGAGCCCTGTCAGCGGAAAGGCCAGATCTGCGGAAGATAAGGATATCGCATTTCTTCACAGCGTAGACAAAGCACAGCGCTACAGACAAGCCCTGCGAGATTACGGTTGCGAAAGCCGCGCCCGAAATGCCCATATCAAATCCTTTTACAAAGAGAAAATCAAGACCGATATTGACAAATGTGCTGACGATCAGGAAATACAGAGGAGCCTTGCTGTTGCCGATCGCCCTCATCATACCCGCCAGCATATTATATGCGATGGTAAGAGCAGAAAACATGATTATGATGCGCATATAGCTTTCAGTGTCGGCTATGATCTCAACGGGGGTTTTAAGTGCATTCATCAGAGGGTGCAGGGCGATTATGCCTGCAGCGGTCAGCATAAGTGCGACAGCTGCGGAGAGAATGTAGGTAAATGCTACGGATTTTTTCATTTCCCGCTCGTTGCCTGCGCCGAAATATCTTGCGATGATAACGGAAAAGCCGTTTGTAAGTCCGCCTGCGAAGCCGATAAGCAGTCCGTATACAGGTGCGGATGCGCCAACTGCCGCCAGTGCATTATCGCCGAGGATATTGCCGATGATCGCTGTATCGGCCACATTGTAAAGCTGCTGAAAGATATTGCCTATCAGTACGGGTACAGCGAAATTTATCAGATTGCGAAGGATGCTTCCCTTGGTCATATTGATCGTATTTTTCATGGTATTGCCTTCTTTCTGATACATATTATAATGCAAAACAGGATTTATGTACAGCATATATCTTGTATTTTCGTTACATATCTTGACTGCTTTCGGGAAATATGATATTATGTAAAGGGTGAGATTTATGAATGAGACCATGGATAAACGGGTTGCCTATCTTGAATATGTCAACCGTGAAAACAGCTTTCATCATCACAGGTATGACGATGATATGCGGCAGTTTGAAATGCTCAAAAACGGGGATATGAACGCTGTCAGCGAATCACGAAGGATGCTCCTTTCAGGTACGGCAGGCCATCTGTCCGATGATCCGGTGAAAAATATGAGGTATCTTAACATATGCCATGCAACGCTCTGCACTCGTTTTGCGATAGAGGGCGGGATGGATCCCGAAAAGGCATACAATGCCAGCGATATATTTATTCGGCGCTGTGATGCGGCAAATACCCTTGATGAACAGTATGATCTGCATATAGAAATGATAGAGTATTACACAAAACAGGTCATTTCCGCAAAAAAAGCGAATGTATATTCAAAGCCCGTGATACAGTGTATGGAATATATAGGCAATCATCTTCATGAGGAAATACTTGTAAGCGGGCTTGCAGATATGGTAAAACTGAATGCATCCTATCTTTCCGTATTGTTCAGGGAACAGACAGGCATGAATATCACGGAATATATAACCGTCAAGCGCATGGAAACAGCAGAGAATATGCTGAAATTTTCGGATTTTTCCCTGTCGGAAATATCGGATATACTTCATTTCTCTTCATACAGCCACTTTGCCAGGACATTTCGGAAATATTACGATACAAGCCCGAAAAAGTATCGTGATATACATTACCGCAGGACTTCCATGACCGAAAAAGATGCCCCCGTTATCCGCTGAGATACAGATAACGGGGGTGGATTTATCTTTGTGTGTTCTGCCTGTAGCGCATATAGTCCTCGAGGATCATCACCGCTGCAAGGGCATCCACGGTGTTTTTGCGCTTCTTGCCGTGTACATTCATCTCATCCAGAAGATGATGTGCGGAAACGGTGGTAAAGCGCTCGTCCCAGTGGACGACCTCTGTGCCGGTAAGCTCGTGAAGGCGCTGTGCAAAGGCCTTTGCCTTTACCTCGGTCTCGCCCTCTTTTCCGTCGGTGCGGCGGGGAAGACCTACCACGATCAGCTCTGTTTTGAGCCTCTTTGCTTCCTCAGCTGTGCGCAGGGCGCATTTTTCAAAATCCTTTTCGGGTATCACGGTCACAGGTGATGCAATGATCTCCGAACGGTCGCATACAGCGATACCGGTCCGCGATAAGCCGAAATCAACTGACATTATTATCATAGCAGCTCCGATCAGCAGTCAAGCTCGAGTATAGGTGCGGCTACAGATGCACCTGCGGGCACCATAGGGAGAACATTTATATCCTTGTCGATGATGCAGTTGATAAGGACAGGTCTGCCGCAGTTCAGGGCGTGTTCAAGCTTTGAGCGCACCTCGCTCTTTTTTGTGATCGTCACGGGCTCAACGCCGAATGCCTTTGCAAGGAGCTCAAAATCCGTGGGGCGCTCGAGCGTGGTTTGTGAGTAATGCTCGTTGTAGAAAAGCCGCTGCCACTGGCGCACCATGCCCAGTACGGAATTATTGAATACAAGCTCGATCACGGGCATATCATATTTGGCAAGGGTGGAAAGCTCGCCCATATTCATATAAAAACTGCCGTCGCCTGCGATATTCACTACTGTTCTGCCGGGGTTGCCGACCTTTGCGCCGATAGCCGCACCGAAGCCGTAGCCCATGGTGCCAAGTCCGCCTGATGTGGCAAAGCTGCGGGGCGACTTGAAGGGGTAGTACTGTGCAGCCCACATCTGGTGCTGTCCGACCTCGGTTGTGATTATAGCATTGCGGTCTGTGAGCTCTGCGAGTGTTTCGATAACATACTGGGGAAGAACGGCCTCGCTGTCATCAGAGACCTGAATAAGGGGATACTGGGCTTTCCAGTCTTCACACTGCTTTATCCAGTCCTCATGGTCAGCCTGTGTGAGCTTTGAGATCATCGACTCAAGCGCTGAAGTTACATCGCTGTTTATATGGATATCCGCCTTGACATTCTTGTCGAATTCATTTGTGTCGATATCTATGTGGATGAGCTTTGCATTTTTGATATTATCCGCAAAGCTTACGGTGTTGCAGGTTACGCGGTCGGAAAATCTTGTGCCGACTGCGATTATCAGGTCAGCGCCCGTCAGCGCAAGGGAAGCGGCCTTTGTGCCGTGCATACCCAGCATACCGAGGAATTTTCTGTCCGCATTGTCGATGGAGTTCATGCCCATGAGCGTGGTGCATACGGGAGAGCTCACAAGGCCTGCAAATTTTGCCAGCAGTTCTTCCGCTGATGAGAGGACAACGCCGCCGCCCGCAAAGATAAGGGGCTTTTTCGCCTTTGAGATAAGATCTGCCGCTGCAGCTATCTTAGCTTCATCGGTCTCGGCCTTTCTGCTTATGGAGCGAACGGGCTTGTGCTCATATTCGCACTTTGCCGCAGTCACATCCTTGGGGATATCTATAAGTACAGGTCCCTTTCTGCCCTCATTGGCGATATAATAGGCATCCCTTATCACAGCGGCAAGGTCATTTACATCCTTTACAAGGAAGTTTGCCTTTGTTACTGTCTTTGTGACATCGGTGATGTTGACCTCCTGAAAGGAATCGAGCCCGAGCAGGGAATTAGCCACATTGCAGGTGATGGCGATAACGGGGATGCTGTCCATCTCGGCGGTGGCAAGAGCCGTAACGAGGTTTGCCGCACCGGGGCCCGAGGTGGCAAAAACAACGCCTGTTTTGCCGGTAGTCCTTGCGTAGCCGTCTGCTGCATGGCAGGCGTGCTGCTCGTGGGATGTGATTATATGGGTTATCCTGTCGCTGTAATCATACAAAGCGTCGTAAATATTCAGAGCCGCACCGCCCGGGTAGCCGAAAACTACATCCGTACCGTGCTCGATAAGAGTCTCGAGGATTATCTGCGAACCGTTTAATAACATATCCATGTCTCCTGACTATTCAATTATGTAGAACAATACAATTTTAGCACATTACATCGCTTTTGTCAATGCAGCGGCAAAGATAAATTCCCTTTACACAGGTGTTTTGTGACCAGCATAATATACAAATATAGTCTGTTATTCTTGTAAGTATTTATATTGAAAAAACAATTGCAAATATGTTAAACTTACAGTAACATGAAAGCGGATTTACCGCCCCGGCACGGAACGATCACAGGCAGCTTTAAGCAGACAGGAGTGGGATTATGGACAGAATAAAGAAAAAGCTCGGATTCGGGTGTATGAGACTGCCCATGAAGGACGGCAGTATCGATGAAAAGCAGACAGCGATGATGTTTGACAGGTTCATTGAGGAGGGCTTCAATTATTTTGATACCGCTCACGGGTATCACAGCGGGCTCAGCGAGGTAATGGTGCGCAAATACCTCACATCCCGCCATCCGAGAGAGGATTATCTTCTTACGGATAAGCTCACCGAGCCTTATTTTGAGAGCGAAAAGGATATTCGTCCGTTTTTTGAGGAGCAGCTCAGGATATGCGGTGTCGATTATTTCGATTTTTACCTTATGCACGCACAGGGAGCGGGAAATTACGGGAAATTCAAGCGCTGCCGTGCCTATGAGGTCGCACAGGAGCTCAAAGCAGAGGGGAAGATACGCCATGTCGGGCTGTCCTTCCATGACAGGGCAGAGGTCCTCGATGAGATACTTACAGATCATCCCGAAGTCGAAGTGGTGCAGATACAGTTCAACTACCTTGATTTTGACGATCCTGCAGTGCAGTCCGAAAGGGTATATAATGTGTGCAGAAAGCACGGCAAAAAGGTGCTTATAATGGAGCCTGTCAAGGGCGGCAGTCTTGCATCCGTTCCGCCTGATGCCGAAAGGATATTCGGTTCACTGGGGAACGCTTCTCCTGCAAGCTATGCGCTGAGATTTGCGGCAGGCTTTGAGGATGTTATTTGTGTCCTTTCGGGTATGAGCAATATGGAGCAGTGCCTTGATAATATCGCCACGATGAAGTATTTCAGGCCTCTTGATGAAAATGAGACCGCCGCAGTCAATGCAGTGCGCGATGTGATACGCTCTAAAAACCTTATCAGCTGCACATCATGCCGCTACTGCACCGACGGCTGCCCGAAGCATATCTCCATTCCCGACCTCTTCTCATGTATGAATATCAAGCAGCTTTACCACAACTGGAACGCAGATTTCTATTACAATGATGTCTATACCTTAAACGGCGGCAGAGCCTCCGACTGCATCAAGTGCAGAAAATGTGAAAAGGTCTGTCCACAGCATCTGCCGATTGCGAGCCTGCTTGAAAAGGTGGCAGCGGAGTTTGATAAATAGCTTTGATATGGCTTCCTGCTCTTCCATTGCTTTCAGAATCGTATCAAAAAATATCAGAATGGTTACAGCGACTGGCCGTACTCTTTGCTGCCGTAACCGTTCTGTAATTTTATTCGCATATTTTGACCGATTTTAGTAAAATTGCTATCAAAAATAGATTAATTGCAGGAAAATCCGTGAAATATTACACTTTATATGCTCTTTTAATTTTCATACGGATGTGTTATAATGATATGTGCTTGAATAGCCGGGCAGGGTTGCCTTGTGCGCCTGCTCTTGCTAAAAGGGAGAGTTTGTATTGGATAAGTTTATTATAAAGGGAGGCAAGCCCCTTGAGGGTGAGGTCACCATCAGCGGTGCAAAGAATGCCGTTGTGGCTATCATTCCCGCGGTGATACTTGCCGACGGTCCGTGTGTTCTGGAGAATATACCGGAGATAAGCGATGTTTCTATTTCCTTGAGGATACTCTATGAAATGGGCGCAGATGTGCAGAATCTGGGCGGCGGCACATACAGGATCGATGCCACAGGGATAAAGGAGCCCGTAGTTCCCTACGAGCTTGCAAGGCATATGAGAGCCTCCTACTATTTTCTGGGAACGCTCCTCGGTAAATTCCACAAGGCGCGTGTTGCGATGCCCGGCGGATGCTACCTTGGTGACCGTCCCATAGATCAGCACCTGAAAGCTTTTTCTGCTTTGGGCGCTACCTGCAGTCTTGACAACGGAATGGTAGACATCAATGCGGGTATGCTCATCGGCAATCAGATATATTTTGACAAGATAACGGTTGGCGGCACTATCAATACGATGCTCGCTGCCTGCAAGGCAACAGGCCTTACGGTGATAGAAAATGCCGCAAAAGAGCCCCATATAGTCGATCTTGCGAACTTCCTCAACTCCATGGGTGCAGATATCATGGGCGCAGGTACGGATGTTATCAAGGTAAGGGGCGTGCGCTCGCTCAAGGGTACGCAGTATGCGGTCATCCCCGACCAGATCGAGGCGGGCACATATATGGTGGCAGCGGCTGCCACAAGGGGAAATGTGCTTATAAAGAATGTTATCCCCAAGCATCTTGAATCCATTACACAAAAGCTTGCAAAGATAGGCGTTAATGTCGAGGAGTTCGACGAGAGCGTGCGTATCTCCGTTGACGGGCCGCTGGTAAAGACAAGTGTAAAGACCATGCCTCACCCGGGCTTCCCTACGGATATGCAGCCGCAGATCTCCGCACTGCTTTGCCTCGCCGAAGGTACGAGCATCGTCACCGAGGATATTTTCAGCAACCGCTTCAGATATGTGGACGAGCTGAGAAGGATGGGCGCTGATATTTCCGTTGAAGGAAAGGTCGCAGTCATCGAAGGTGTGGATCATTTAAAGGGTGCTCCCGTAACGGCTCCCGACCTGAGAGCAGGTGCGGCGCTCGTTATCGCAGGTCTTGCCGCAAGCGGCGTTACCGAGATAGATGACATTTATCATATAGAAAGAGGCTACGAGAATATCGAAAAGAAGCTTCGTGCTCTCGGAGCAGACATCGTAAAGAAATCCGTACCCGGATCAAGTGTCCGCAAGGTAGAAGTAGGATAAGATCAACAAGCCCTGTCCCTAAAACGACAGGGCTTGAAATTAAATAGGGGCATTTCGATATCAGACAGACAAGGGTGTGATCAGTAGCTGTGGATCTTTTGGGTGGCATAAGAAATTATTTTAAAAAGATAGATAAGATATTGTTTATCGCGGCTGCTGCGCTGTCTGTGTTCAGTGTGGTGCTGCTGCGCTCGATCGTGATAAACGGCGTTTCCACCGTGGCTGTGACATCATCGCTATATAAAACACAGGCACTGGTGACTGTGGCATCGTGGGTGATAGCGTTCATCCTGTGTGCGATCGACTACAAATATATACTGCGGCTGGCGGTGGTTTATGCGCCTGTGGCCATCGGGCTTTCCCTGCTCGTATTCACGAGCCTCGGTATCGAGATAGCCGACGACAGGGCGTGGGTGGATCTGGGGTTTATTACGATACAGCCCTCGGAGCTGCTGAAGATAACCTTCATAACCACCTTTGCGCTGCATCTGAGCGCGGTGGGAGAGAAGATAAACAATATCCTCCATGTACTGCTTCTGGCTATCCATGCGGCGATCCCTACGGGGATAGTACTGCTGCAGGGCGACGACGGAACAGCCTGCGTATTCATTGCGATATTTGTGATAATGATGTTCTCCGCCGGCATCTCATGGGGTTATATACTGCCTTGCGTGGCGATACTCCCTGTTGGGATATGGTTCGTGTGGAACTATGTGATGAAGGATTTCCAGAAGACACGCTTTCTCGTTCTGGCCGACGAGAATCTTGATCCGCTTGGCATAGGCTATCACCAGAGAGTGAGCAAGCTCGCTCTGGGCTCTGGACAGCTCTGGGGAAAGGGGCTCCATGCCGAGGAATATGTAAAGGTGCCCGAGGTGGCAAACGACTTTATCTTTACCTATGTGGGGCAGTGCTTCGGCTTTGTGGGCTGTGCTGCGGTAATGGCAGTGCTGCTGTTTCTGTGCATAAAGGTGCTTATCAATTCAAGGTCTGCCCGCGATCCGCTGGGGAGATACATATGTGTCGGTGTGTTTGCCATGATATTTGTACACTGCCTGTTAAATCTCGGCATGGTGTTCGGCAGATTCCCTGTTATAGGCGTGCCTCTGCCGTTTATGTCACAGGGCGGAACATCGGTGCTTTCCCTGTATCTGGGAATAGGGCTTGTGATGAGTACATTCTCCCATTCGGAAAAGCGGCACAAGGTATTTTATGATGATGATTGAGCGGTGATTATATGAATGAATATACAAGAGAGTTGGCGGACGAGCTCAGAGAAAGACTTGCCAATGCGGGTTCAGTGCTTATCGGCGCGGGTGCAGGGCTCTCTGCAGCCGCAGGATTTGATTATTCGGGCGAGCGTTTTGAGCGGGAATTCGGCGATTTTATCGAAAAATACGGCTTTACCGATATGTATACGGGCGGTTTTTACAGCTTTCCCGACAGCGAGGAAAAGTGGGCTTACTGGTCGCGCTATGTGATGATAAACCGCTACCGCGACAGGGAAAACGGCGTATACCAGAAGCTTCTGGAGCTTATAAAGGACAAGGATCATTTTATCATAACCACCAATGTGGATCATCAGTTCCAGCTTGCGGGCTTTGACAAGAAGCGCCTGTTCTACACGCAGGGGGATTACGGCCTGTTCCAGTGCAGCCGGCCGTGCCACGACAGCACCTATGACAACGAAGAAACTGTCCGGGAGATGCTTCTTTCGCAGGGCTTTACGATCGCGGAGGA
>CAMHMM010000030.1 GCA_946186215.1 uncultured Ruminococcus sp.
CCTCAAATACAGCCGAAACAGACGGAACTATTATAAACAGGAGCGGCAATCGGTATTCCTTTTTTAGCTTGACCTGCTGATTTGAAAAGCTCTGAACATACGAGAATATGCCGCTTCCGAAAAGCTGGATAAAGACCAGAACGAGGTGAAGGGTAAAGCCGTCTGCGGTATGGTATATATTGTTCTCATCCACATAGAAAAGATATTTGGTGAAAATCGATGACACTATAAGCAGTGTGTCCATAGCTGTAACGGCATAGTGCAAGCCTATCAGCAGCTTCATTTGCTTTTCATTATCCTGCCCGATACGGTAAATGACGAATATGCACCAGCCCAGCATCAGCAGCGAAACAGCCACAAGCCCCGCTGCACTGGTTATCTTGTTCATCATGATGCTGAAGGGTATCATGCCGCCCTGCCCGAGAGCCCAGATGCTGTCGCTTATCAGATAGACGATGAAAAACAGAGCCATCCCCTTGAAATGGCGCATCTGCAGGTCTGTGCCGACATTCTTGTTTGCTTTGATTATTATGCCTATGGAATAGAAAATGCAGAATATTTCGGTTATTATATATGAAATATAAGCGCCTGTGTTATCCATATGCTCACCTCCGCAGTTACCCTTACGCTGATCCGGACGGTAACGCTCATTTTTCCCTGTTTACTATACTATACCATATTTTAAAGCACTTTTCAAGAGGCGGGCAGGCGGCGAAACGCCGCAGTTACCCGTACTCTCTTTTGAAAGGGAACGCTCATTTGGGGCTCGGAACGCTCATTACTGCTTAGGTCACATATTAGTCAGCAAGGTGGGCGGGCAAAGCCCGCAGTTACCCGTACTCTTTTTTGAAAGGGAACTCTCATTTGGAGCTCGGAGCTTTAATATACCCCCACCAATGCAGGAGGGCGAGGCTTTTCTGTTGGACAAACTAATATGAGAGTTTGACGAATATGAGAGCAGGTGTTCAAACGAATAGACGGGCAAGACAAACAAAACAGAAAGCAGACATACATCGGCGCATGTTTCCACAGAACCTATCTGAGAAAATGCAGAATTTAGTGTACAGATAATCCTGAGTGGGTTATAAACGGTGTCCAAACGGGAAGCAAATCAACATCAGAGTGGGGAAAAGGGGATACAAAGGGGAGAAACGAAGAGGGACGGCGCACAAATACAGCCACTATTGCGAACTGATGTTCCGTCCTTCTGGTGTTTCATCCCCTTTGACTCGCTGCAAATCAGCCGTTTCGGACAACAGGCTACCGGTCGGCAAGGCCGACAGCTACCCGTTCGCTATTTTGTGTGAAATCACTTATTTGAAGCTCGGAACTCTCATTACTGCTTAGGTCACATATTAGTCAGCAAGGCCGGCAGGTGGTGGCGGCGGGATTCGGTCACGCACAATATGACCGGGCAGCCTTGCTCAACTTAATGTATATTCGCGTAAAATGGCTATAGTTGATGGATGGGAAGAACCGGCAGAGGTTATATTTGTAAAAGCATTCAAGGTTAATGAAGAGGCTACATTTGAAATAACTGGAGATCAATATATAGAAATAAATTCCCCTGATAAGTTTGATGTGACAGTTATTGAACAATATGAATAATCTTGCTGAATCTATAAGCCCCCCTTCACAGACAGACCGTCTGTGAAGGGGGTTAAGCTTATATCCTGTCATTCCGTCTGTGCCGAGCGGGAAAGGCGCAGCTTTTCAAGGAGTGCGAGCTTGGCCTCGCGTATCTTCCGTGCGTTCTTGCTGGTGATGATGATGCCGAATATGATGGTGCCGAAGGAAACGCCCAGCATCATCCCCTCAAGGAAGCCGAACCACCCAGTATCCCTGAGCGTATCGGGGACAACAAACAGCATTGCCATATACACTGCAAAAGATACTGCCCCTGCGCAGAAAATGCGGTTGAATCGGGCTGTGAGCTTTGCCTTTTCATCGTTTCCGAGCTCTGCTACCTTTAATACGGTCTCTTCAATGTTCTTATCCATTTTTGTATTCCTCTCTCCGTTAAGTATTTCCCGGAGTTCGACCTCGTACAGGTCGGATAACTCTATGAGCAGCGGAATATCAGGAAGATTCGTGCCGGTCTCCCAGCGTGAAACGGTTCGCCTTGAAACATACAGCTTTTCTGCGAGCTGCTCCTGTGTAAGGCCGCGTTCATGGCGAAGCTCCTTTAAGAATGTTCCGATCTTCTGCTGATCCATATTCATCCCTCCGATGATCTTATCCTAACATAGAAAGAGAAAAAGCTAAAGGACACAAAGCGTCCAAAACCGCATCAATGCGCGATGGGACAGTCATGACACATCGCAGCTGCGCCCGAAAACAGGGGACATCAGTGTCTATGAACAAGGGGGACCGGATGACCGATCCCCCGTTTTGCTGTGTTTTAACGGCTGCCGCAGTGCCCGTCGTCAGGTTCCGTCATCTGCCAACACTTCTGCCAGTTGATGTCGTCCGTTGCCGCTGTTCGCTGCCACCGTTCGCTGCCGCCGCCCGCCGCACCGACTGTCTGTTATCAGAAGTCGATATCAAGTCTGCCGTAGAGATCTCCTGCGGGGAGAGTGTCCTCGGGCTTGGGCTTCTTATAATCCTTCTCAAAGGAGGTCTTCATCAGATCCATTGAATGAGGATCGCGCTTTATCTCTCTGTCGCCGTATCTGCTGCCCCTGCGCTCGCCGCCTCTGTCATTCCTGCGGCCGCGCTGTCTGTCGCCTCTGGGAGGATTGGTGGAGGAGATAACTACCTTTCTGTAGGGCTCCTCGCCGATGCTCTTTGATGTAACGCCCTCGATCTCGCTGATAGCAGCGTGAATCATGCGTCTCTCATAGGGGTTCATGGGCTCGAGAGTAGTGCTTCTGCCTGTTCTGAGAACTGTCTTTGCGATCTTCTTTGCAAGCTCTTCAAGAGCGGTCTTGCGCTTTTCCCTGTATCCGCAGGAATCAAGGCTGATGCGGTAATACTCTCTGTCGTTCTTGTTGGCTGCCATGCCTGTGAGGTACTGCAGCGCGTCGAGTGTCTCGCCTCTTCTGCCGATAACGGCACCTGTCATCTCGCCCTGGATGTCGATGACTGCGCCTTCCTCGCTCTCGGTAAGAACGAGCTCGGCATCTATGCCCATAGCCGAAAGGATGCCCGAAAGATAGTCAAGAGCTGTCTCTGCCTTGCCAGGCTCATACTCTGCTTCCACAACGGCAAGCGCCTTGCCGATACCAAGAAGTCCCTTTTTGCCCGAATCAATGGTAGTAAATGTGATCCTGTCCCGATCCGCACCGAATTCGCGGACGGCAAGCTCCATAGCTTCCTCGACAGTATCTGCCGTAAACTGCTTCTTCAAATTTATCACTCCGTTTTTAAACCCTCCGCCGGGCGGAAGGCGTTATTCTGACTCATCATCGGGATCGTCGCCGTATTTCTCTGCCTGCTTGCGTCTTGCCTCTGCGATGATCCTGCGCTCGTAATCCTTGAGCTGGGATTTGGAAAGCTTGGAGCCGTCGGGAGCCTCAGGCCTTTCCTCAGCCTTTTCCTGACCGCTGCCCTTCTGATCGTTCATCTGGGACATCTGCTCCTGCATCATCTGCTGGTATTTTTCCATGATGCCGCTGCGCTTGCGGTTCTTCTTCTTTGCCTTGTCCTTTTCAACGAGCTTCTGTACATATTCGGGTGTGTAGATCTTGTTGAGTACCACCATCTGGATGATACCTACAAAAGCCGAACAGATCCAGTAGTAGCCGAGACCTGCTGCTGCCTCAAAGCCGATTACAACGGACATTATGGGGAACAGATAGAACATCATGTTCATCGAGCCCAGCTGTGCCGCAGCGTCGGGATTGAGCTTTTTCTGCTTCTGTGTGCTGTAAATGGATGTAGCCAGCTGCAAAAGTCCCGCAATGATGGGGATCATAAGAAGTCCCACATTCTCTGCGGTGAAAACAAAATTGCTCAGGCCGCCGTCGATCACCGATTTGGGAACTACGCCCAGATCAACGATGCCGAAGAGCTTGTTGTTGAATTCGAGAATATTCTTTATTACTGTTTCGGAGATGCCCGCATCATAATAAGGTGTGGGGTTCTCCTGGAGACTCTGTATTATATACAGCTCGGGACGCGCAGTAAAGTTCTTGTTGCCCTCGAAAAGAGGTGTTGCGACAGTCTTGAGTGCCTCAAGTGTCTCCTTGTTTACTCTGATGATATGTGTCAGCGGTCTGTAGATAACATCGAACACACCGTACAGCAATACCATCTGTATAACCAGCGGCAGGCAGGAAGCCATGGGGTTTATTCCCTCTTCGCTGTAAAGCTTCATCTGCTCTTCCTGGAATTTCTGCTGATTGTTGGCGTACTGCTTTTTCAGCTTTTCAAGCTTTGGATTTATCGCCGCGGTGGCAGCAGTGGATTTCTGCTGCTGCACGGAAAGCGGGAAGGTCAGCAGTCTTGTCAGCACGGTAAAGATGAGTATTGCGATACCGTAGTTCTTTACAAGACGGTAGACAGCCCACATTATCCACCCCAGAGGGTAGCCTATGAGTTGTGAGATAAGATCACCTACTTATGCAGGGGCACAGCCCTGCGTTCTTAAAAGCCTGTTCTTCTGAATTCAAATTTTTCCGGAACAGGATCGACACCTCCGACAGACCATGGATTGCACCTGAGTAATCTCCAGACGGAAAGTGCCGTACCCTTGAAAACGCCGTGTTTTTCCAGTGCGTCAAGGGCATATTTGCTGCAGGTCGGATAGTACTTGCAGCATGGCGGCTTCATAGGGGAAATGAATTTCCGGTAAAAATATACCGGCAATGCGAATATTTTTCTGATAAGCTTCATTTCATTTTTTAACAGGCTTCCCCTGTTTCATTTGTGGGATAAGCTTTCCCGAGAAAAAGCGGCGTATATCGGTGCTCTTGCAAAGCGCTGTATCCGGTCTGGCGCATACTATGATATCATAGCCCACGGGGAATTCATCCCTGAGCTCATAGAACGCCGCTCTGACCACACGCCTTGCACGGCTGCGCTGCACTGCATTCCCCGCCTTTTTCGGCGTGGAGATGCCAAGGCGGTTTTCCTTCCGCCCGTTTTTCCGATAAAACACGAGACAATAGCGGCAGCCCGCCGAAGCACCCTTGCTGTATCCCAGCGAAAAGTCCTTGTTTCTGTTTATTACCTTGTACTTCTTCATATGGGGGAAAACCTCATAATAAAGCAAATGACCACACTATACCCATAAGACAGCCGCAGTGTTTCCGGTATATGTGGTCAATACTGTCAATACCGTCCGATGACGGGATTCGGTAAGCACGGGCAGCTGAGCCGCAGCGTGCAGCTACCTGTTCCTGCAAGCGGTATGATCCTATCAATAGGAGAGCATCTTGCGTCCCTTAGCTCTTCTTCTTGCGAGAACCTTGCGACCGTTCTTAGTGGACATTCTCTTCATAAAGCCATGCTCTTTCTTTCTCTGGAGCTTCTTGGGCTGATAAGTTCTTTTCATCGTTCTTCCTCCTTACACATGGGGTATGGGAATGCGCTCTGCGCACTGATACAGACAGGCACATGAGCAAACCCTGTCAATTTACTATTATATCTTAATTTACCGTAGTTTGTCAAGACTTTTATGTATATTTGATATGACTAAATTTTCCCTGTATATTACCGCATTTTTGGCAAACTCGATAATAAAGGGGTATGCAGCCAGCGCTGATGATCATATCTTATAAGCTTTTTTCATGTGAAATCCCCGCCTTCTGCGGGGATCTTGCACATATCATTCTTTTTTCAAAAAAGCGCTGTTAAGGGGAGCAAAGCCGCATCAGCAGCCGTAATTTCTTCCTATCGAGATCGCTTTCATGTTGTTTTCGATGAGCTTGGGCTTGGTGGGAGGAACGATCTTGCTGATGGCAGCCTCGATATCCTTATCCGAGATTATCCCCGTCTTTGCGATGATAAGTCCCAGCAGGATGATATTTGCGCCGCCTGTGAGACCGTTTTCCTCAGCAAGCTGTGTTGCGGGTATCTCATAAACGGTGATATCGTCTCTTGAGGAGCGTGAATCCACCAGTGTGCTGTCGATGAATATCTTTCCGCCGGCCTTTACCTTGTCCGAAAACTTCAGGAACGAGGGCTCGTTCATAGCCATGAGGATATCGGGATCATACACCGTAGGGGCGCCGATGGGCTCATCAGAGAGGATGACCGAGCAGTTGCAGGTGCCGCCTCTCATTTCAGGGCCGTAGGAGGGGAGCCATGAAACCTCTCTTTCTGCGGCAAGACCGCAGTATGCAAGCACCTTTCCGGCGAAGAGTATGCCCTGTCCGCCGAAGCCCGCAAGCAGTATCTCACTTGTCATGCCTGTTCCTCCTTCTGTGCAGTGATATCCTTATAAACGCCCAGGGGATAGTAGGGTATCATCTCGTCGCGGACTCTCTGCAGTGCCTGAACGGGTGTCATACCCCAGTTGGTGGGACAAGCCGAGAGTATCTCAACGATGGAAAAGCCGAGTCCTGCCTTCTGTATCTCGAACGCCTTGCGGATAGCCTTCTTTGCTGTGCGCACATTGTTGGGAGAATCCACCGAAACGCGCTGTGCAAATGCCGTTCCCGTAAGGGTGGATACCATCTCGCAGACGCGCACGGGGTAGCCTGCGACCTTGGGATCGCGGCCGTAGGGTGTGGTCTGTGTTACCTGACCGGGGAGAGTGGTAGGTGCCATCTGTCCGCCTGTCATGCCGTATATGGTGTTGTTGATGAATATTACGGTGATATTCTCGCCTCTTGTTGCGCTGTGTACCGTTTCAGCGGTACCGATGGCAGCAAGGTCGCCGTCGCCCTGATAGGTGAACACGAATTTGTCGGGCAGGCTTCTCTTTACGCCTGTTGCAACTGCGGGGGCTCTTCCGTGAGCCGCCTCGATCATATCGCAGGCAAAGTAGTCATAGCTCATTACCGCGCAGCCTACGGGACATACGCCGATAGTATCGCCTACGATGCCCATTTCGTCAAATACCTCTGCCACGAGCCTGTGGACAAGTCCGTGGGAGCAGCCCGGACAGAAGTGAGTGGTAACATCACAAAGGGCTTCAGGTCTTTTATATATAGCCATTGTTATAACCTCCTTACTTCGCAAGTCCGCTGTTTATCTTCCTGATCTGCTCGAGCACCTCAGAGGGGGTGGGAACTACGCCTCCTGTGTGGCCGAAGAAGTGTACGGGGCGGCTGCACTCGATCGCAAGGCGAACATCGTCCACCATCTGTCCCATGGACATTTCAACGGAAAGATATGCCTTTGCTGTGGAAAGTGCATCACGATAAGCCTGAACGGGGAACGGCCAGAGCGTCTTGGGGCGGATAAGTCCTGCCTTTATGCCCTGTGCTCTTGCGGCAGTGACTGCCGAGCGGGCAATTCTTGCGGAAGCACCGTATGCGGTAACGATTATGTCCGCATCCTCGGTGAGGAAATTATCATAGAGCGTGAGCTCCTTCTTTACCGTCTCGTAGCGGGCAAAGCGCTCGAAATTGGAGCGCTCCAGCTCCTCGGGCACCAGATAAAGGGAGTTTACGATATTGTGCTCTCTCTTGTTGCCGTGACCTGTGCAGGCCCAGGGTTTTTCGGGCATTGCAGGGCTTATCTCGGGGAATGCAACGGGCTCCATCATCTGACCGAGAAGGCCGTCTGCGAAGATCATTGCGGGCATCCTGTACTTATCCGCGCTCTCGAATGCGAGTGCGGCAAGGTCTGCCATTTCCTGAACAGAGGAGGGAGCGAAGACCAGCATATGGAAATCGCCGTGGCCGCCTGCCTTTGCAGCCATGTAATAATCCGACTGGGAGGGCTGGATGCCGCCCAGACCGGGGCCGCCTCTCTGCACATTTACGATAACGCAGGGCAGATCGGAGCCTGCAAGGTAGGAGATACCTTCTGATTTAAGGGAAATTCCGGGCGAGGATGAGCTTGTCATGCAGCGCGTACCTGTGGATGCTGCGCCGTATACCATGTTTATTGCTGCGATCTCGCTTTCAGCCTGAACAAATACGCCGCCTACCTTGGGCATACGCTTTGCCATATATGCGGCGATCTCTGTCTGGGGCGTGATCGGGTAGCCGAAGTAGCACTTGCAGCCCGACCTTATCGCAGCCTCGGCCAGTGCCTCATTTCCCTTCATGAGTTTCTTTTCCTGTGACATTTTTTTACCTCTCTTATGAGCAACACCTTTGCCGTGATCAGAGCATACCGGCACGGCAATTCATTATTGCATTACTTTTCAACTGTTATGGCACAGTCCGGGCACATCGTAAAGCAAAGACCGCAGCCTATGCACTGTGAAACATCCGTACATTCCGCAGGATTGTAGCCCTTCGGAGTACGAATGTCTGTGTTGAGCCTTATGATCTTTTTGGGACATACCTCAACGCAAAGGCCGCAGCCCTTGCATTTTGCATGATCTACATTCATAGTTGCCATTATATTCACCCCCGTATCGGTGTGGTGCTTCACATCACATTTCCCAGTTGTTTCTGATAAGTATATCGAATTTGCGGAATTCTCCGCTGCTGAAGCCGTCTATAAAGCGCGGTACCGTGCTAAAGACCACGGGCAGAGAAGTAAGGCGGCCGAGCTCCTGCGCCTTGATGATGCCGTCTTCTATTGTCTGCCTGTCAGTATCGTCACGGAGATTGGTGTTGTTGATGATCCCCGTTACTTTAAGCCTGCACGCCGCTTCTATCTCCCGTATGCTCTCTGCTGCAAGCTCCGGTGTTTCGGTGAGCATACGGCAGAAGTTTACCACAAACAGGTGAGAGAGCTGTCCGCGCTGCCCTTCGCTCTCCAGAAAGCCCGCAAACTTGCCCAGCGGGAATGCCCCCGCATCGTCTCCGCCCATGTCTATGATGATATTGTCATATTCGCGGGAAAGGGACGGGATATCATAATCCAGCACGGGCAGATCGAGATTTGTGCGGGCGTACATGGGCGCGATAAGCGCCGCGCCGTGATCCTCAAGGAAGGATTTCAGATCGGCCGCCCTGTAATAGGGATTGACCGTATCCATATCAACGACGCAGGTGCGCCCCGTCTTTGCATATTCTGCGGCAAGGTGAGCCGCTGCTGTGGTCTTGCCGCTGCCGTAGTGGCCTGTGATGACTGTTATCACAGCGCAGCCTCTACACAGATGATATAGTAGTAAACAGGCTGCTCGCCCCTGATGAAGTTTATGCTCACTCCGGGGAACTTGTTCTTGATAAGCGTTTCAAATTCCCTGTTCTTGTCGTCGGGCACCTCTGCGCCGATCAGTATCGTAACATAAACGGACTGGGAGCGCTGTGCCTTGATGAGCTTTCTTGTAAGCTTGTATGCCGCTCTTGTAAGGTCACGGTCGATGAATATGAGCCTGCCGTCATCGAGCGCCATAATGTCGCCTGATTTGATATCGTGGCCGTTGAAGCTGGAATTTCTTGAAGCGAATGTGATAAGTCCGGAACCGCACTTATCCGCAGCCTGAGACATGGCGTTCACATTGGAATCAAAATCGCCGTCGGGATCGAAATTCTCCAGTGCTGCCATACCCTGCGGGATAGATGTGGTAGGCAGTACAAATATGGACTTCTTGGAGATCTTCATTGCCTGCTCTGCAGCCATCACGATATTTTTGTTGTTGGGCAGTACAAAGACCTTTTCGGCAGGTACGGAGTATACCGCACGGAGGATATCCTCCGAGGAGGGGTTCATGGTCTGGCCGCCGAATACTACCTCGTCTGCGCCGAGATCCTTGAATACATTCACAACGCCGCTGCCATTTGCCACAGTGACAAAGCCGAATTTCTTTGTGGGCTCTGCGATCTCGGGAAGCTCGGTCTTTTTGCGCTCTATGAGCCTGTTCTGTCTCTGCAGCCTCATATTATCGATCTTCATATTGCTCAGATACCCGATTTTCAGACCTTCCTCAAAGGCAAGGCCGGGATTGTTGGTATGCACATGGATCTTGATTATATCATCATCATCCACTACGACCGCGCAGTTTCCGATGGATTCAAGATATGTCCTGAGATCAGCCGCCTGCTTTGCGGTGTGCTCGCCGTTTACGATATATTCGGTGCAGTAGGCGTAGACGATCTCCTCGTCATCTCTTATCTCGATATGCAGGCCGCTGCGTGTGCTCTTTGCATCCTCTGCGGGGATGCTGCGGGGTTCACCGCGGAATGAGCGGAGCATCTCCTCGATGATCACTACAAATCCCTTTCCGCCTGCGTCAACTACGCCTGCCTTTTTCAGGAGGGGGAGCTGGTCGGGAGTCTTTTCAAGAGCTGCCTTTGCTGCCTTTACCATCTCTGCCCACTGCTGAACAGGATCGTTTGTCATGAAGGCCATTTCACGGGCCTTCTGTGCCGCTGTCTTTGAAACGGTGAGGATAGTTCCCTCAACGGGGTTCATGACAGCCTTGTAGGCATTTTCAACGCCGATCTCAAAGGCGTTGGCGATATCGTCACAGCTTGCGGTGGTCTTTCCCGCAAGGCCCTTGGATATGCCGCGGAAAAGCAGAGAAGTGATAACGCCCGAGTTTCCTCTGGCACCTCTGATCATAGCGGATGCAGCACGGTTGGAGACCTCATCCACCCCTGCATCATCAGAAACATTTCTCAGCTCCTCGAGCGCCTTGGAAAGCGTGAGGGACATATTTGTTCCCGTGTCACCGTCAGGCACGGGATAAACATTGAGATCGTCAATGAGCTTCTTCGATTCCGTAAGGGTGAGAGATGCGGACATTATTGCGGTTTTGAGCAGCTTTCCGCTCAGCTCCATGTTAAACAGCTCCTTTTTCGGTGGGATCATCGGAAAAGTTTTTCCTTGTATCCGGTCATCTTGTCATATCGTGAAATATATTCATAGGGGTATTTGTAATTGAAATAACGGGTGATCTTTCCTGTCACGGGATCGGTGAGCTTTGTGGAGCCGCCGCACCCGCAGGCGATGATATCCTGCCGTTCTTCCATGATATATATGTTGTAAAGGCTTTCTTTGCCCTTTTTGGCGTAGCCTACATTTTCAAGGTTGCCTACGGTGTTTTTCTGCCTGTACAGATAATAAGGCTCAAAGCCTCTGTCTGTGAGCAGCTGTGCTCCATGATCGACCATTGCCCGGAGAATGTCATCCGCGGCAAGATCCTCTCTCTGGGTTCCCGCAAAGAGCTGTGCGCTGCGCTTGACAGTGAGCGTATGCACCGTTATGCACTCGGGAGAAAGCTCACACAGGCTTTCGAGCGTGCGGCAGAAGCCCTCGTAGGTGTCCGACGGGAGACCTGCTATGGTGTCGCAGTTTATGTTGTCAAAGCCCGCCTTTCGCGCAAGGGCGAAGGCATCGTAGAACTGCTGTGATGAATGTATGCGCCCGATCCTTCTGAGCACATCATCGCAGAGCGTCTGAGGATTGACCGAAATGCGCCCAGCGCCGTTTTCCTTTATCACCGCAAGCTTTTCTGCGGTGACCGTATCCGGCCTGCCCGCTTCGACGGTGTATTCCCTTACTTTTGAAAGGTCAAACTCCGCCCTTACGGTCTTCATTATCCTGTCAAGCTGTTCTGTGCCTATGGCGGTAGGTGTTCCGCCGCCGAAATACACGGTGTCGCAGAAGTGGCCTGTGTCCCTGATCAGCTCTGCTGTATGCTTTATCTCCTCACAGAGCCTGTCCACATACTGAGGTATCAGCTCATGTGCTCCCCGGGATGTTATGGAGTGAGAAACGAATGAGCAGTATGAGCAGCGCGACGGGCAGAACGGGATACCTATATACAGCGAAAAGCTCTTTGCTTCATCAAGGGTGTCCAGCGCGTGGCGCTGTGCCTGTGCAGTGCGCCAGGCAAGGGCGAACTTCTTTTCCGAGATGAAGTATTTTTCCCTGAGCGCGGCAAATATCTGTTCTTTGCTCAGTCCTTGCGCCGTGAGGTCGTTTATCTTCTTAACGGGGCGTATCCCCGTAAGGCAGCCCCATTCTGGAACAGTGCCTGTAAAGGAGCACAGCAGGGTGAAGAG
>CAMHMM010000031.1 GCA_946186215.1 uncultured Ruminococcus sp.
CTTGACATCGGTGCATCAACTGGCGGCTTCACGGACTGTATGCTGCAGCATGGGGCAGAGTTTGTCTATGCCCTTGATGTGGGGCATTCCCAGCTCGACGGCAGGCTTGCCGCGGACAGCAGAGTCTGCTCTATGGAGGGCATCAACATCAGAAACGCTTCTGCGGATATGTTTGAACGCAGTATCAGCTTTATCTCCTGCGATGTTTCGTTCATATCGCTCAAGCTCGTGCTCCCTGCGATAAAAAGCATCATGCCCTCGGGCAATGCCGTGGTACTGATAAAGCCCCAGTTTGAATGCGGCAAACGCTTTCTGGGAAAAGGCGGGATAGTCAGATCCTCCGCAGTGCATGACAAGGTCGTTGCCGAGATCAGGGAGTGTGCGCAGACACTGGGCTTTACTGTCTGCGGCGTTATCCCCTCCCCAATCGAGGGCGGCGACGGCAACAGGGAATTTCTTATGCTGCTCAATGCCGGTGACTGATATGAAAAGAAAAGTTATCACCGCACTGCTTTTTATTTTGTTTTTACTCCTGCCGAATACCGTAAAGGCCGAGGACACCGACTGCATAAAAATATATGCAGACACATCAATGATGCCCGCAGATACGGCATATATAGACATACTCGGCAGAATATCCCCTGACAGCGGATATTATACTCCGTTTAACGAAGCTTATGCACCTGTGATGTTCAAAGCCGATGATGACACAAATTCTGACGGCACGGCGATATCTGACATAAACGAAAACAGCAGTATCGCAAAATACAATGAAGACGGATATATGAGCCTCGGTACGCACTTAAAATACAGCAGCCGCATAAATGTATACACAGATGAAAGCGGCCGCTTTACCGGGGAGACATTTGAATTTGCATTTGCCGGTGCGGATAAGGAAGTCGGCGATATGAATGCGGTGTATAAAAAATTCGGCCGCTTCAAAGCTGCCTATGTTTCCGCAGACGGCAAGGTCCTGGGCGTGACGGATATCGCCGCAAGCGAGCTTTCGGAAGAAAGCGTGCGCTCGCTCACTCTTGACGGTACATCCGCTGTGTACAGATTCTATTCGGACAAGGCCGGAAACATGAATACCCTGAAGGATCCTGCGGCGCTCACATCCCTTGCGGTAGTCGTCATGTTTTTCATAATGATTATCGCACTGGGGATAATTATCATCCGCAATCTTGCAGTGATCTTCGGAAAGATAAAAAGAAAAAAATGAGGTGTCATAATGAAGGCAGTCATACACCCTAATTTTTCAAAGAACAACTGCTATGAGACCACCTCCAAGGTGTGTCTTATGCTCAAGGATATGGGCTTTGAGCTTTTTTCCTACAAAAATCTGGAAACTGTTTTCCCGAAGAAAACATCCGTCAGGTTCGGCGCACCGGATGCTGTCACTTCCAATGCAGAAATGATAATCGCCATCGGCGGCGACGGCACCATACTTGAAGCGGCGCATTACGCGGCTAAGTATGACAAGCCGATACTCGGCATAAATACAGGGCGGCTGGGCTTTATGGCAGCGGTGGAATATGACGAGCTCTACAAGCTTTCAAAGCTCATAAGCGGCCACTACACCGCTCAGGAACGCCTTCTTCTCGAATGTATCCACACTCACGGCGGGGTGACGAATACATATCTTTCTGTAAATGATATCGTATTCTCCGCAAGCATCGGCCACCTTCTGGATTTTGCCGTAAGAACGGGCGACACGGTGGTGAGCAAGGTCAGGGCGGACGGTCTTATCTTTTCCACCCCCACAGGCTCCACGGCCTATGCGCTTTCGGCAGGCGGCCCCATACTCGCACCGGACCTTATGTGCATACAGATGACACCCATCTGCCCCCACTCCCTTTCATCGAGAACTATGATATTCTCCCCCGAAAAGGAGCTGTCCGTCACTGCGGATATCAGCAGGACAGATGTATATATCACCTCTGACGGCATAACCTCCGCCACCATAGGTGCAAATGACACGATAATAGTAAAAAGCTCAGAAAAAAAGCTCCGCCTGATCGATATCGACGGAAACACATTCTTTGAGGCTGTGAACAACAAGCTTCTCAATCCCGTGAAATGATATGAAAAAACAAAGACAGGATGCAATAATCGGCATCATCACAGAAAACAAGATAAAAACTCAGGATGACCTGCGGGAGCGCCTTGCACAGAAGGGCTTCACCGTAACACAGGCCACGCTCTCCCGTGACATAAACGAGCTGGGCATAATCAAAGGCGACCACTACACACCGCCAAAACAAAGCATATCCCCCATGTTTTCAGGCTCGGTCACCTCGGTGGATTTTGCGATGAACACCGTAGTCATAAAATGCCGCCCGGGAATGGCCAACGCCGTGTGCGCCGAGCTTGACAGCGTAGGCTACAAGGATGTGGTGGGAACTCTTGCAGGCGATGACACCATATTTGTGCTGATGCGCACACCCCATGCCGCACAGCAGTTTGCGGAAAAGTTTATCTGATATGAAAGAGTTCGTAGATACACTGAGATTTGTCATACTGCTGCTGCTCACTCTTGCTGCGGCGGCAGCGGGCACGATCCAGCTTATGAAAATACAGCTTGTGGACGGCAGTGAGTACTACAAGAAATCTCTTTCCACCACGGAATCCGTGCAGTCCATAGATGCCCCCAGAGGGCAGATAGTGGACAAGGACGGGGAATTTCTTGTAAGCAACAAATCCGGCTACAATATCATTGCACAAAAGGCATTTTTCCCTATGGATGATCCCGAGGCCAATGAGGTAGTGCTCAGAACTGCACGGCTCATCGAAAGCGAAGGGCTTGAATATGAGGATATACTCCCCATAAGCAAAACATCCCCCTTCGAGTTCGATCAACAGAGGGAAAAGGATGTAGAAAGGCTGCGCAAAAATATCGGTGTGCAGATCTATGCCACAGCCGAGGAATGCCTTATCGCAATGGCCAAAAAATACAGCATATATGCAGACTACACCTCCGAAGAGGTGCGGATAATCGCCGGCATCCGCTATACAATGGAATGCCGTGATTTTTCCGTCTCCAACCGCTTTGTCTTCACAAAGGATGTGCCCATGTCCGCAGTGGTGCGGATAAAGGAGCGCAGTGCGGAGCTCAGCGGCATAGATGTGGCGGAGGAAGCCATAAGAGTAAACAATGTCGGCGATGTGGTGCCGCACCTTATCGGAACGGTCGGTGCGATCTCGGCAGAGGAATATGCGAACCTGAAGACCGAGGGCTACGACCTGAGCGACACCGTCGGCAAGGGCGGCATCGAATACGCCATGGAAAAGACTCTGCGGGGCACAAAGGGCGAACGGCGCTTTGAATTTACCGCAGGCCTCGTCTCAAAGGACACGATAGTTTCCGAGCCCACCCCGGGACGCAGCATAAAGCTCACCGTGGACAGCGACTATCAGCGCGACATACAGCAGATACTGGAAAACCATATAACATGGCTCAACAACCAGACCTCACCCGACCGAAAGGGCGAGGGCGCAAATGCAGGCGCTATCGTAGTGCTCGATGTAAAGAGCGGTGCGCTCCTTGCGGCAGCCACTGCTCCCACCTATGACCTACTGGATTATATCGACGATTACAGTGCAGTTGCGGGAGGCTCAAATGCTCCCCTTACCAACCGTGCCACCAGCGGCCGCTACCGCCCCGGTTCCACATTCAAGACCGTTACGGCGACAGCCGCTCTCAATGAGGGTGTCATAACCCAGTACACCACAGTGGACTGCCAGAAATACTATACCTACTGGGAGGACTGGGTGCCGCCTCCGGAGTGTACGGGCTGGCACAACAGGCTCAATGTGGTGGAAGCTCTCCGCGAATCCTGCAATGTGTTCTTCTACGATGTGGGACGAATCACCGGAATAGAGACCATCGCCAAATATGCTTCGTATTACGGGCTCGGCGAGGAAATGGGGCTGGAGATTGGCAGAGGCAGGAAGATAGGCTTTATCGCATCTCCCGAGACCTTTGACGAACGCGGCCTTGACTGGCAGGTGGGAAATGTTATCCAGGCAGCTATCGGCCAGTCGGATACATATGTAACTCCGCTGCAGATGGCGGCGCAGGCTATGACCATCGCAAACGGCGGTGTCCGCTACAAGACCTATATGGTGGACAGCATCTACGATTACAGCCTTGAGCATATCATTTCCAAGACAAAGCCCACCGTGGCACAGACAATCGAGGACAAGACAGGCTACACCTTTGATTCCGTCAAGGAGGGCATGAAGGAAGCGGCCCGCTTCGATGAATACCCCGTATATCCAAAATGCCATGACTACTATACACGCGACTATCTGCTGACATCCCTGCCCAAAAGGGCGGCCATCAAGACAGGTACGCCGCAGATGACATCTAAATCCGACACGGGCTCATCGTTCATCGGCTTCTATCCCGCAGATGATCCGGAAATCGCCTTTTCGGGCTTCGTAGAGCACGGGGAATACTCAAAGTTCATGATAAAATATGTAATCGAGGCCTATTACAGAAGCGACTATATCCCCGAGGAGCTCCGCGTAAAGGAGGATCCCGCAGCCGCACTCTCCGACACCGTAACGGGCACGACCGTTGCAGCGGATGAGGAGCAGGACTACGACGAGTATGATGACTACGATTACTACGAGGATTACGACGACTATGACTATTATGACGACTACAACTATGACGGCGGCGAGGTAGGCGGTGCAGTGGAGATAATCATTCCCGATGCACCCTCCGATGAACCCGAAGAGGATGACGAGCCCGACAGCGAGGTCTATGTGGGCGACATAATCTTTGAGGATCCCGATGAATTTGCGGAGTAAAAGCATACAAATTAAAGCCGGCATTGCCTGCCGGCCTTACCACAAAAAGTTCCGAGCTACAAATGAGCAGCCCTGCACAAAATAACGCACGGGCCGGGTGCAGGCTCAGCCTGCCCTTGCCCTGCCAGCTTGCCAACAAATAAAAGTTCCGAGCCACAAATGAGCAGTCCTGCTCAAATAAGCGCACGGGCGGGTGCAGGCTCAGCCTGCAAAGCACCTTCATTCACTCAGCATGAACGAAGGTGCTCTTATTTTATCTCTTTTGATCTGATAAGCGCTGTCTCCTCATCGGAAAGCTCGCGGCACTGCCCTTCGGGGAGTGAATCGTCAAGATACAGACCGCCGATGCGGATCCGTCTAAGGCCGGTGACCTTGTTTCCCACCGCCTCGAACATCCGCTTTATCTGGTGATATTTTCCCTCGCAGATGATGATGCGTGCAAAGCGCTCCTCTATCGGGATAAGCTTTGCAGGAAGGCATTCTTCGCCCCCGTCTATGGTAATGCCCTGCGCAAATCGCTCGACCGTACCGGAAGAAAGCGGGCTTTCGAGCCATACCTCGTATTCCTTTTCGACATGGCGGCGGGGAGAGAGTATCTCATGTGCGAATGAGCCGTCATCGGTTATGAGCACAAAGCCTCGTGTGTCCTTATCGAGCCTGCCTGCGGGAAAAAGCTCACGCCGTCTGAGCTCCTGCGGGATAAGACCGATCACGGTTGGTGTCAGTTTGTCACGGGTGGCGCAGATCACTCCCGCTGGCTTGTTGAGCATGATGAATATATGCTCCTTATAGCCGATATTTTCGCCGTTGACGGTGATGATATCCGAGGACTCGTCTATCTGCATCTCCGGGCGGCCAGCCGCGCCGTTTACCGTGACCTTTCTTCCCGATATCAGCTTTTTGGCCTCGCTGCGGGTGATATTGCACTGCCCTGATATAAATTTATCCAGCCGCAGGATGATCCCCCCTTTCAGTTTATTCTCCAGTCGATCTCTTCAATGCCGTGAGAGCGCAGGAATTCATTGCATTTTGAAAAATGACGGCAGCCCGAGAAATAACGCACCGAAAGCGGCGAGGGATGTCCCGCCTGCAGAATAAGATGCTGCGGCGCGGTGATAAGCTCCCTTTTCTGTTTTGCATTGTTTCCCCAGAGCATGAATACGATGGGCTTTTCTCTTTCGTTGAGCTTTTTTGTCACCTCATTGGTGAATATCTCCCAGCCATGCCCCTTGTGGGAATTAGCCTGTCCCCTCCGCACGGTAAGAACAGTGTTGAGCATCAGCACACCGTTTTTCGCCCATGATGTAAGCTCGCCGCACTGCGACGGCGGGATACCGAGATCATCGTAAAGCTCGGTATAGATATTTTTCAGCGAAGGCGGAAGAGGGCAGCCTCTTTTAACGGAAAAGCACAGACCGTGCGCCTGCCCGGGCTCATGGTAGGGATCCTGCCCGAAAATGACAGCCTTTACATCATCAAAGGCCGTGGTCTTCATGGCGTTGAATATACTGTACATATCGGGATATATCTCATAATGAAAATACTCGTATTTCAGGAATTCCCGCAGCTTAAGATAATAAGGCTTGTCAAATTCGCCCTTCATTACTTCATCCCAGTCATTTCCGAAGTTTACCATCGTCACGCCTCCGATATTTAAAAGATCCCCCTCATTTCTGAGGGGGATCAAATGAGGATCAAATTATTTTATTGATCACTTTCTCTTGGAAACTGCGAGACCGCAAGCTGCAAGAGCCATTACTGCTGCGATAGCTGCAGCGGGTGTGTTGCCTGTAGTGGTGGATGTTGTCTCAGTTGCAGGAGCGGGAGCTTCCTCAACAGCTGCAGGAGCTTCCTCAACAGCTACGGGAGCCTCTTCTTCCTCTTCAACTACTGTAACATCAACATCAATATCATCTGCGCCTTCATCGGTAACAAAGCCGCCGAATGCTGCAAGAGCATCGTTCTTGTTTACGAGGAATGCGCCGAGAACAGTGAGGTCTGCACCGGTATCGCCAACATAGATGGAGTCAACTGTGGAGAAATCCTCAGACTGATACATAGCTGCCATGTAGTCATAGCCGAATACTGCTACGCCGGGCATGGAAAGCTCCTCAACAGGGGGAACCTTAGCCCAAGCCTCGCCGCCGGACCAGCTCTGGAGAATGAACTCGGGAACATTCTCGGAAGCATAGAATACAACTACAACATTATCAGGATTGATAAGGCTTGTGTCAAATGCTACATCGCCGGGCTCTTCATCCTCGCCGATGTTGTTGTAAGTGAGAAGCTGGAAAGCCTGTCCCCAGTTGCTGGAGCTGCCGGCACCAAGGAATACAGCGTTCTCCTCAAAATAAGACTTGATCTGAGCAGCAAGAGGATTGTCAAGGTCGATATCAATAGCGATATCCACATCAGCATCTTCTTCCTCTTCCTCAAAAGCTTCTTCCTCAACGGGAGCAGCTTCCTCAGCTACAGCCTCTTCCTTCTTCTCTTCTTTCTTTTCCTCTGCAGGAGCAGCCTCTTCAGCAGGAGCTGCCTCAGTCTCTGCGGGAGCTTCCTCTACGGAAAGAACCTCGCCGCCCTTGCCAAGGATCTCTGCCTTGGTCACGGTGAAATCGCCCCACCAGTTCTGGAGGAAGAAGTTTGCATATGCATCGTCATCCTTGAAAACAGGAGAATCCTTGAGGAGCTCTACTGTCTTACCATCGGATACGATCTCCTTCTTGGCATCTTCATTGCCCCACTCATGCTGTTCCCAGTTGTTGGATGAAGCATTGATGCCGATACCGCCGCCGAAGCCCTTGGAAGCATCCTTGACATCGAGATAATATCTTACACCGTATACCTTGGAAGCAGCTATGCCTGCATCAACAGACCATGCAGCAACCTTTGTATCATCGGAATTTACTACAACGAAATAATCCTTGCCGGGCTTTCTTTCGTCGATATACTTGTTAGCGGAAAGAGCGCTTGCGCTTACAGCTGTGAGTGATGCTGCAAGAACGATAGCAGCGAAACCGCTGAGAACCTTCTTCATATTCATGATCATATCTCTCCTTAGTAAAAGGCTTATTTTCTCCTTGCAGCTACAGCAGCAGCAGCAGCGAGGCCCATGATAACTACCAGAGCAGATGCAGCTGTATTGCCGGTTGCGGCAGGAGTTGTAGTTGTGTCTTCAGCAGGAGCGGGAGCTTCCTCAGCAGCTGCGGGAGCCTCTGTCTCAGCGGGTGCTTCTTCTTCAGCAGGAGCAGCCTCTTCAGCAGCTTCTTCCTCAGCGGGAGCAGCCTCCTCAACAGCCTCATCCTCAGCAGGTGCAGCCTCTGCGCCGAGGTCAGCAAAGCAGTATGCCTTACCGTCTGCATCGCTTACGAAGTCGAGAGCCTTCTGCTTTTCGCCCTTTTCCCATGTGCAGTTCTTAACGATAACATTCTTGCAGGAGAATGTTACGCCGTCGTCGCCGAGTGCGTCGATGCAGGCAGCATCGAGAACGAATTCAAGCTGAGTATCAGCCTTGTTTACGCACATCCAGCCGTCAGCCTTGACTGTCATGGTATCGGATGTAACATAGCCCTTTTCCATGCTTGACTGGGAAACCCAGCCGTTGTCGTAGTCAATGATGTTTACAAGATACTGATCGGCAAGATTGAACTTGTCATATATCTCAACATCAAGTACGATCTTTATATCGCCGCCTACAGCAGTGAGCTCCTCTTTTGTGATGCCCACTCCGGAAGACGACCAGTCGCCGGGATACTCAGTGTCGATAGCCTTGGACTCGGCAGATACCGAAACAGCGGCCAGGGACAGCGTGAGAGCTGCAGCAGCAGCACCGGCTGTAAATCTCTTAAGATCCATGGTCAAAACTCCTTTATTCAACATAGACTTTGGAAGACATGAGCCCTCCAAAGTCCATGTGCGTGGTATAATTTTTAACCGCAGATTACTTCTTTCTGGAAACGAAAGCTGCAACAGCTGCAACGCCCATTATAGCTGCAACAGCAGCAGCAGATGCATTGCCTGTAGCGGTGGAAGTGGTCTCAGATGCAGGAGCGGGAGCTTCCTCAGCAGCAGGAGCCTCTTCTACAACTGCTTCCTCAGCAGCAGCAGGAGCCTCTTCTACAACTGCCTCTTCAGCAGCAGCGCCGTCAGCACCGTAGCCCTTCTGAGCTATCTCGTTGCCTTCCTTGTCGAAGATCTTGAAATCAGAGATGGTGAATGTAACACCGCTCATGTCCTGGCCGGACCAGTCCATGAATACGAGCTCACCAGTGGTGGAATCGTAGGGACCGAGGAGCCACTTGAAGGAATCCTCTACTGTCTGCTCGTCGTTCCAAACAGCCATGCCGTTCTCGTCCCACTCATCGGGAGCGAGGCCGTAACCTGCAGAGTTACCAGTTGTGATGTAAGCACCGCCGCCGAGCCAGCCGGTCTCTGTGCCGGAGAACTTGGAAAGGCCCTTGTATGTGATCTTCCATGTGCCGGAATATACATTAGCAAGGTCATCAGGGTTCTCAAGGATATCAGCCCATGTGATTCTGATCTTGGAAAGATCGCCGGTTACAGCCTGTGACCAGGTAGCACCGCTCTCATCGGTAGACTCGAGTACGCATGTGTCGGGGTTGTCATCAGCATATGTGGTCTTGGACCAGTCAACTGCACTTACACTACCGCAAACGGAAGCCATTACTGCAACAGCAGCCATGCCGGCAAGAAGTTTTTTCATTATAATCTCCTCCATTGGTTTGATTGACATATTTGTATATTACAACTATACGCAAATTGATAACTATATTATACCATTTATGGTTATATTATACAATTATAAGTTTTCACAATTTTTTCACTGCATTTTTAGCTGTTTTTTATATTTTTGCCGATGTAAGGCCGTGAACCCCCGTATAATACCCGATATCCGGGGGAAACGGCTTTCATGATATATATTCTCTTTTTCTGCAAGTCATTTCACAACATCCTGCATTTTCATGCGCCGTTTCAGATATTTTCTTTCTCATATCCGCGCAGCACCTCTTCCGCGAGCCTTTTCACATCATCAAGGCTGTTCAGATGCGAGCAGCGTTCACGATAGGCCGCAGCGCCCTTTATGCCCCGCAGATAGAAGGAGCAGTGCCGCCTTGCCTCCGCCATAGCCATGCGCTCGCCCTTGAAGCTCACTGCAAGCCCTGCCTGGCGCACCATAACATCCATGCGCTCAGTCATCTCAGGCGGCGTATAAGCCGTACCGTTTAGCGCACAGGCGATCTCCCGGAATATCCACGGGTTGCCGTAGCTGCCGCGGCCGATCATCACAAGGTCAACGCCCGTCTTTTCATACATCGAGACCGCATCTGCCGCATTTTTTATATCGCCGTTGCCTATCACGGGGATGCTTACTGCCCGCTTTACTGCAGCTATCACATCAAGGCTCGCCCTGTCGTGATACATCTGCTGCTTTGTACGCCCGTGTATCGTCACAGCGGCTATCCCTGCGCTCTCGAGCGCCTGTGCGAATTCCGGCGCGTTTATGCTTGTGCTGTCCCAGCCCGCCCTTATCTTGGCCGTAACAGGGATATCCACCGCACCGACCACCGCGCGTGCTATGCTGTATGCCTTTTCCGTGTCCTTCATAAGGGCACTGCCGCTGCCGTTTCCCGCGATCTTCGGAACGGGACAGCCCATATTTATATCTATTATATCGGGTGAATAGGCCATCAGCTTCTCGGCAGCCCTTGCCATGAACTCAGGCTCATCCCCAAAAAGCTGCAGCGCATAGGGACGCTCTGTATCGGTAACGGTACACAGCTCCTCGGTCTTTCTGTCGCTGTAGCACAGCCCCTTTGCGGAGATCATCTCCGACACCATATACGCAGCACCCTGCTCCTTGCAGATATATCTGTAGGCTCTGTCCGCCACGCTTGCCATAGGAGCCAGCGCGGCAGTCCGTTCTATGGCCACATTCCCGATAAGTAATTTATCCATCACGGTCATCCTGCGGTCGGAGTGCGGTCTATCATACGGATATTTCGCGCGAGGAACGCCTTTGTGATAAGCTTGCTCTCACCGTTTTCCCAGTGATAGATAGCTCTGCCGTCCGAATACACCACGCCGTTTTCACAGACGGTGAAATCCAACACTCCCTTGCTGATGATCTTTTCCTCATCATCGGTCTTCTTTATGAGCACTCTTGTCTGAGGGATAAAGCGTGATTCAACATCCTTCTTGTCGGCAAGCTTGGAAGCCTTTATCACATTTCCGTCGATAATGATATCCCGCTGCGAACGGTTCTTCGTGCGCTCGTTGAGCATCGCGCGGGGATCCTTTCCGTCAAGTGACTGGCCGCCCCATATAACGGACATGAAGTTGAGCCAGCCGCCCAGCGCTTTGAGCAGCCGTACCGGCGCAAGGAGGATATCCGTGAATTTCACGCCGTCACTGTCCTTCTCACCGCCGTAGGGCTGGCGTATGAACCAGAGGTCACCGTTTTCATCATCCTGCAGGTGGATGAAGTCGTATTTATCGTCGCTGATCACTTCGCCCATAGTGCGGGAGTTGATGTCAAGATAAGCCCCCGACATTGGCGAACGGGCTTCAACGCCGCCGTAATTGTTTCGTGCGTTGCCGCAGGTCGAAAAGTACAGTCTGCCGCTGCGGGAATTGGAAAAGCTCAGATACTGCTCCTGTGAA
Source organism: uncultured Ruminococcus sp. (assembly GCA_946186215.1). Lineage (GTDB taxonomy): Bacteria > Bacillota > Clostridia > Oscillospirales > Ruminococcaceae > Huintestinicola. The sequence continues at coordinate 11,500 of CAMHMM010000031.1, forward strand.
TCTCCTCCGGTAAGCTCCTCATAGGCAGCCGAGGGAGGCTCCAGAACTGCGATGTGGAACTCATTTCCCGAACCCATCGACACAGCCAGCTTCCCATCACGGATATCAATATCGCCTATGCGAAAATCCGCCGAGGATATGATAAGCCCCTCCAGATTATCCGAAGGATCAAGACTGCGGCTGTATATGCCCACAGAGCTGTCAAGCGCGATGCCGTATATAAGCCCGTCCTCATAGGGGCACAGACCTACTACCTCGCTGTAAACATTGTTCTCGTCCTCGAAATACTCCATATGACCGGTAAACTGTGCGCCCGCCCCTGTGGACTTCCATTCCTTGCGGCGGCGTATATCCGAAAGAGCCTGCTTGTATTTGTTCAGCCTTTCGCAGGGGATCTCCGTTTTCATCTTTCCGTCGTAGTGAAAGATCTTCCCCTCACTTGTAAATATAAG
>CAMHMM010000032.1 GCA_946186215.1 uncultured Ruminococcus sp.
AACCCCAAAATGGCTCCCTACATCTTCACAGAGAGAAACGGTATCTATATCATCGATCTCCAGAAGACTGTAAGGAAGCTCGACGAAGCTTATAACTTCATCAAGAGCGTGTCTGAGAACGGCGAGAATGTTCTCTTCGTAGGCACAAAGAAGCAGGCTGCTGATTCCATCAAGGAAGAGGCAGTAAGAGCAGGCGCTTACTATGTAAATGCAAGATGGCTCGGCGGTATGATGACCAACTTCAAGACCATCCAGCAGAGAATAGCAAGACTTGCACAGCTCCACACAATGCAGGAGGACGGTACCTTCAATCTTCTTCCCAAGAAGGAAGTTGTTAAGCTGGAGCTTGAGATAGAGAAGCTTGAAAAGTATCTCGGCGGTATCAAGGATATGAAGAAGCTCCCCGGCGCACTCTTCATTGTTGACCCCCGCAAGGAAAAGATCGCTGTATGCGAGGCTAAGAAGCTCGGTATCCCCGTTGTTGCTATCGTAGATACAAACTGCGATCCCGACGATGCTGATTATGTAATCCCCGGCAACGATGACGCTATCAGAGCCGTTAAGCTCATTGCAGGCGCAATGGCTGACGCTGTTCTCGAGGGCAGACAGGGTATGCAGACTGCCGAAGAGGTTCAGGAGCAGACCGCTGAGGAAGAGGAAGCTGCTGAGTAATCAGTCCTTACAAAGGATATACGGTGTAAAGCCCGATGAGTGCATCGGGCTTTACTTGAAATTTTATAAAGGAGAATAAGATCATGAAAGCATCACCTGCTGAAATAAAGGAACTTATGAAGGCTACCGGCGTAGGCATGATGGAGTGCAAGAAGGCTATCGAAGAGGCTGAGGGCGACAGAGAAAAGGCTATCACCATTCTCCGCGAAAGAGGACTTGCTACACAGGCTAAGAAGGCCGGCAGGATCGCAGCAGAGGGTATCGTTACCGCTGTTGTAGAGGGCAATGTAGGCGCAGTTGTTGAGGTAAACATCGAGACAGACTTCGCTGCAAACAATGACGAGTTCAAGGCATTCGTTGCTGCAGTTGCAAAGACTGTTATCGAGAAGAACCCTGCTGATCTTGACGCACTCAAGGCAGCTACCATCAGCGGCGGCGACAAGTCCGTTGACGAGACTCTTCAGGATCTCTTCATCAAGATCAGAGAGAACATGGTCATCCGTCGTTTCCAGAGACTTGAGGGCACACTCGTTCCCTATGTACACGGCGGCGGAAGGATCGGCGTTATCGTTAAGCTCGACACCGATCTCGATGCAGACAAGGTATTCGAGGTAGGCAAGAATGTTGCTCTCCAGGTAACATCCATGAACCCCCGTTTCCTCTGCAAGAAGTGCGTAACTCCCGAGATCATCGAGGAAGAGAAGAACATCGTTATCGCTCAGATGAACGAGGATCCCAAGATGTCCTCCAAGCCCGATCAGGTAAAGGCAAAGATCGCAGAGGGCAAGCTTGCAAAGTTCTACACCGAGAACTGCCTGCTCGAGCAGGAATTCGTAAGATCCGATGTATTCGAGGGCTCTGTTGGCAAGTATGTTGAGGATGCTGCTAAGAAGCTCGGCGGCAAGCTCAATGTTGCTGATTTCGTTCGTTTCGAGAGAGGCGAGGGCATCGAGAAGAAGGCTGACGATTTCGCAGCTGAGGTTGCTGCAATGGCAGGTCTCAACAAGTGATCGCTGTCCGTTGACATAATCATAATAAAGAAATACAGTCCGGTAACTTTCCTTTGCGAAAGCTGCCGGACTGTTTTGTTTATGTATTTGTCAGAAACAGGATCTCCCTTATCAAAGCTGCTTTACCAGCGCGTACATTTTCATATCAACGATCTTTCCGTTCTTGAAAGCATTGCTGTGAAGTATCCCCTCGAAGACAAATCCAGCTTTTTCCAGCACGCGGCAGGATGCGGCATTATATGCAAAAGGTTCCGCAAATATCCTGATTATATCAGTGTGCTCAAAAACATATTCGCAGGTCTGCCTTACGGCACTTGTCGTGTAGCCGTGTCCCCAGTATTTTTCTCCGATATAATATCCCATTTCGGCAGTCCTGTAATGGATATTGTCACAGCGGAACACACCTATGCTCCCGATCACCTTTTCATCGGCGGTTATCGCAAAAGCAAAAGTTTTGTCTTTATCGGAGGAAAGCATTGCTTTTATAAATTCTTCGGCATCATTCTCTGTATAGGGATACGGCAGTCCATCCCTCAGATTATCCATAATTTTCATGTTATTGAGATTTTCTGCAAGTGCAGTCTTATCTTCGAGCTTCCATTTTCTTATTCCGATATTCATAATTATCTCCAGTCTGATCTGTTTGGGCTTTTTTAATCTTTTTAAAGTATGTTTGAACTTATATCTCTCCGATACTGAGAGACCACTCTTCCCGATGGAGCCTCTCAGTTCCGCTAATATCTGTTGATTTGTTCAGTTGATTAGATCGAGGCAGGGAGGAAGATAATATGATGCGAAAGGTATGGTCAGTCGGTGACAACGATATCGCTGTCCTCGAGAGAGCTCTGCTCCATCCTGAGGAGGCGGGAAATGCCTTTTTCCTGCATGGTGACACCGTAGAATACATCAGCCTCCTCCATTGTGCCCCGTCGGTGGGTTATGGTGATAAACTGTGTGGTGTCGGTGTATTTGTGCAGATACTGAGCGTAGCGGGATACATTCACATCGTCGAGTGCAGCCTCGATCTCGTCGAGGATACAGAAGGGCGCGGGGCGTACCCTGAGTATGGCAAAGTAGATGGCGATGGCCACAAATGCCTGCTCGCCGCCCGAAAGCAGTGAAAGATTTCCTATGACCTTGCCGGGAGGTGCGACCTTTATATCAATGCCCGATTCAAGTACATTATCGGGCTCGGCGAGGGAAAGCTCCGCTCTGCCTCCGCCGAAAAGCTCGGTGAATATGCTTTTGAAGCAGTCGTTGATCTTTGCAAAGCTTTGTGTAAACTGCGTTTCCATTGAAACGGTCAGCTCGTCGATGAGCCTTTCCAGCTCGCGCTTTGAGCGGTTCACATCCGAAAGCTGAGAATTGAGCTCATTGTAGCGGGCGGAAACTTCCTTGTATTCCTCAATGGCGGCGAGGTTTACATTTCCGAGGCTGCGTATCTTTCCTCTTACTGATGCAAGCTCTGTTTCAAGGCTGCGCATATCCGCATCGGCGATCACAAGCTCCTGTGCCTGTGTGGGATAGAGCTCGTACTGCTCCGCCATGTCGGAAATTATCCTGTCCTGCTCGTTCTGAGCGGTGTTGCGCCGCTCCTCAAGGCGTGTCCGCTCGGTCATGAGCGCTTCGCGCTGGGTGTTGGCGGTTTTGAGGTCGGTGCGCAGCTGTACGGCCTCCTGCTCGCGGCGGGCATTTTCCGCTTTGAGCTCTGCTATCTCGGAGATGAGCTGCTCAGACCTGTCATCGCCGGACTTAAGCGCTGCTTCCAGTTTTTCTATCTGTCCGCGCAGCTCGTCGATGGTCTTGTTCTGTTCATCTATCTCCAGTGAGTAGCGCACGGTGAGGTCGCCCATTTCCTCACAGCGGCGTTTGAGCTCTTCTATTTCACGCTGTCTGTTCTCGCAGTCCATCTTCTTTTGTGCAAGGTCGATCTTTTCCTGCGAGAGCTTGTCGGAAACAGCTTCCCTGTCCTTGCGAAGGGCTTCTCTGCGGGCAAGATTATCTGATGAAAGGGCGAGAGCCGCTTCAATCTGTTCGTTTACTTCGCCGAGCAGTCTGCGGTTTTCCTTTACGCTGCTCTCATGCTCTGCATTTTTCTCCGCGAGACGCTTTGCGGATTCCTCTGCGGTTTTCTGCTGTGAAAGTATCTGTCCCGCAAGCTCGGACAGTCTTTTGCTTTCTCCCTCAAAGCGTATCTTATCCGCCTGCATGGATGAAAGCTCATCCTCCATTGAGGATATATTGACGGAATACCGCTCACATTCATCCTTTGCGTTCATGAGCGTAGTCTTCAGCGCGGCATTTTTTTCTTCAAGCTCTGCGATCTGAGCACTGATGCTGTCGATCTCATTCCTTCTTGTGAGTATGCCGCTTGATCTGTTCACCGAGCCGCCCGTATATGAGCCGCCCGCATTTACAACCTGTCCGTCAAGGGTGACGATCCTGAACTTATACCCGAATTTTCTTGCAATATCTCCTGCGTAGTCGATATTTTCCGCGATTGCCGTCCTGCCGAGGAGAGAGCGTACTATGCCGTCATAGCGGCTGTCACACTCTACGATATCTGAAGCTATCGCTACAAAGCCCGGCTGCGTGTCCAGCCCGCGGACATCAAGGCGGTTTCCGTTTACCGATGTGAGAGGGAGAAATGTGGCGCGGCCCGCATTCTGATCCTTCAGAAGCCTGATGCCCCTTTTGGCCGTGTCTTCATTCTCCGTGACGATATTCTGGAGCTGCCCGCCCAGAGCGGTCTCTATTGCTGTGCTGTATTCGGGGGATATGGTCATAATCTGGGAGACTGTGCCGCATACGCCGCCCAGTCTGCCGTTCTTTGCAGCTCTGAGTATGGACTTTGCCGCGTTGGAATAGCCTTCCATGGCGTTTTCCAGGTCGGTGAGTATCTGTCTGCGCTCCCTGCGTACCCGTATCTCGGTTTCGGCATCGCTGTACTGCTTCTGCAGGCCGGCAAGCTTTGCGGATTTTCCCTTGAACAGCTTCTTTGCACCGCTGATGCGGTTCTGCTGCTCGGAGAGCTTTTCATCGATCACGGAAAGTGCCTCGGCTACCTGCTCCTTTTCACCCTCGAGCGCTGCCATGCCGTCTGTGAGCTCTCGGAGCCTTTTCTGCTCATTTTCATTGCTTTCCTTTGCATCCGCAAGGTTTTTCTCAGCGGCGGCAATGGTGGTGTTGAGCTCGGTGCGGCGGATATACAGTCCGTTCAGCTTCTTTTCATGCTCGCTCTGGACACTGTCGAGCTCGCCGGAGCGTTCATCCGTGTGCAAAAGCTCATCCTGCAGTGCGATTATGCGCTCGCCAGCAAGGTCTGTCTCCTTTTGCGCTGTCTTTAACTCACCGGTCTTTTTGTTTATCAGCTCTACGCTGTCGTTTCCCGAGGCCTTTGCTTCCTCGATCTTTCCTTCAAGCTCGGATATCTTTTCCTCGCAGTGGCGGATATCATTTTCCAGAACGGCGGCCTTTGAGCGTTTGTCGGAGGATTCACGCTGGTTTTCCATTATCTCGCCCTGCAGACGCTCCACTGAGATGTTTGAAAGGTTGAGATCCTTTGATATCTCCTGTTCTCTTTCCTCAAGCCTGCTGATATCGAGCTGCGAATTGTTGTACTCCGCTTCGTTTATCAGAAGCTGTTCGCCTATCTGAGAGATGCGTGCGCCGATCTCGTTTATCCTGTTCATCCATACAGTTACTTCAAGAGATTTCCTGCGCTCTGCGAGAACAATGAATTTCTCGGCCTTTTCCGACTGTATCCTCAGCGGCTCCACACGCTCCTCGAGCTCCCGCAGGATATCCTCAAGACGCACGATATTATCCTCAGCCTTTGCAAGGCGGTTCTGTGCATCCTCCTTGCGGTAGCGCGAGCGGGAAATGCCTGCGGCTTCCTCGAAGATGCTGCGTCGTTCTGCGGATTTGGATGAAACTATTTCCGCTACCTTGCCCTGACCTACGATCGAGTAGCCGTCTCTGCCAAGACCTGTGTCCATGAACAGCTCGGAAACATCCTTCAGACGCACCTGTGCGCCGTTTATTATATATTCGCTTTCGCCGCTGCGGTAGAGCTTTCTTGTGACATAGACCTCGTCTGTGCCCGTGTCAAGCTCGCCTGTATTGACGATGCACAGGGTAACGCTTGCAAAGCCCATCGGGCGGCGCAGCTCTGTGCCGGCAAAAATAACATCCTCCATTTTTGCTCCTCTGAGCGTTTTGGAGGACTGTTCACCCAGCACCCAGCGAACTGCGTCGCCTATATTGGACTTGCCGCTGCCGTTGGGGCCGACAACGGCCGTGATACCCTTGTCAAAATCAAGCCTTATCTTGTCGGGAAAGGACTTGAAGCCGTGAATTTCAAGTGATTTTAAATACATTTTTCTTCCTTATGGTCTTTGCGGTCTGTGGTATTTATGTTTAAAAGATCATATTATCTCTATTTCAAACTGTCCGTCATCTGTGGTGACATATGCTGTGCTGATGGGGAGAGCGGCATTCGTGCAAAAGCGCACCCGTTCGCCGAAGTATTCCCTGTTGGCGCGTTTGTGCCCGCAAACGATGCTGAGTGCATTCGGGGATGCTTCCACAACGGCATTTGCCGTCGGGTGCTTTTCAAGCAGTGCATTGAGCCTGTTTCTGAATAGCCGCCCTCTTACTACCTCGCCCATTGCCTGATGATATGCACCGCCGAGCATTTTTTCTTCAAGCGAGCGCTCGGCATGAAGGCCGAGCCTTATCACACGGATGCCCTCTTTGATACATTTTTCGTATATCTCAGCGCATACATCCACATTTTCATCAAAAGGGTAGGGCTTGTAGATACCTGCCTCGTAAAGCCTGCCAAGCTCTGTGCCTGCGATCACCACAGTGGGGTATATCCGCAGTGTGTCGGGGTGCAGGGCTATTATCCTGTCGGCGGCAAGGTCGCTTTCCGGAGTTGCCTTATACAGCCCTGTCATCATCTGCAGGCCTGTTTCAAAGCCGCGGGCGTGTATCATTGCGGTGGAACGCTCTACATCCTCTGCGGTGTGGCCGCGGTGATTGGCGGCGAGCACCTCATCATCCATAGACTGTGCGCCCAGCTCTATTGCGGTCACGCCGTATTCGGCGAGAAGAGAGAGTATCTCATCATCTATACAGTCAGGGCGTGTTGAACAGCGTATCCCCTTAAAGCCGTCCTCTATTTTAACATAGGGCGCGGATATTTCCAGAAGCTCTGTCATGTATCTGCGGGGGATCGCGGTAAAGCTTCCGCCGAAAAAAGCGATCTCTGTCTGTGCCCGCTGCTCCTGTGTCATGCGGCCGAATGCATCATCAATGACAGAACGCACCTCATCGGGAGAGGGCGGGTGTTCGGTATCGCTTATATCATTCTGCGCACAGAAGGCGCAGCGGAAGGGACAGCCCAGATGCGGGATGAATATGGATATATTGGAATGCTTCATTTCATTCATCTCGCTTTTGATAGTGCCTTCCGAGTATCTCCTCAGCTGCTGCTTTTTCATCCTCATTCAGGATTATAACAGTCTTTCCGCGTGTGAGCCGTGAACCGTCCGAACAGATCTCCAGTCCGCTGTCGGTGAATGCATACCGGCACAGCTCCTTCGGGAAGAAGCTGCCGTTTTTGTATATGCCTTTATCGGTGATGAATGTGTGCCCGTATCTGATGCGTGTGAATATGCAGTCCGCAGCGGCGATAAGACACACCGCAAGCAAAACGATCCACCCTCTGAGCCCGTAAAGATGTTTTTGATCGCCATGATCCTGCAGTCCGAAATAATTTGTGCAGGTATTGAGTCCACAGATGACCAGCCACAGTATGAACTCGATGACCTGCAGGATGCTGCCCTTTTCTTTCTGGCGGGAGATACGCAGTATCTCGCTGTATTCCTGTGACTGCTTCAGCGCTCTTTCAAAGAGGAAAATGCCTGCAAATATCAGTGCCATGACCAGACACAGAAAGAACAGAGCCAGTTTATAAAACAGCATTGCTTATAACTCCCATAAGTATGAGTGCTTCCTTTGCAGCCTGCTGCTCGGCCTGCTTTTTGGTGTGTCCTGTGCCCTTACCGATGACTGCACCGTTTAAAAGCACATTGACAACATATTTCTTGTCATGCTCGGGACCTGACTCGCTCTCGATCACATACTCCACCTTTTCCTCGGGGTTGCGCTGGATTATCTCCTGAAGCACGGTCTTGTGATCCTGCAGTGCCTTTGCAGTGTCGCGGTTGAGATCCTTGGGAATAAATCCCAGCACATATTCCCGTGCGGCTTCTATGCCGCCGTCAAGGTAGATGGCGGCGATGACCGCCTCAAATGCATCTGAGACGATGGAGGGGCGCTTTCTGCCGCCGCAGTTTTCCTCGCCGCGGCTGAGAAAGATGTGATTTCCCAGATCGATCCTCTCGGCAAAGCCGAACAGTGCCCTTTCACACACCAGTGCTGCCCTTATCTTGGTAAGGTCGCCCTCGGGAAGGTGTGAGAAATGCCTGAACAGATGATCGGAAACTACGATGGAAAGAACGCTGTCTCCCAGAAATTCAAGACGCTCGTTTGAGCTGTTGCGCCCTTTGAGCTCATTTGCGAATGAGGAATGGGAAAGGGCTTCAAAGAGCAGCTTCTTGTTTTTGAATGTGTAGCCGATCACTTTTTCAAATTCTTCAAGCTTATCTGTATATTTTTCGTATTCTGCCATATCCGTCACTTTTTCATGGTTTCCAGAGCCCGTGTGATCTCGCCTGTGATATCTCCCTCAACGCACTGCTTTGCCTGTCTGATGGCGTTGAAGAAAGCCTTTCCGTTGGAGCTGCCGTGTGCCTTTATGACAGGTCTTGAAACGCCTATCATAACAGCGCCGCCTACCTCGGTGTAGTCCAGCTTCTTGCGGAATGCTTTGATCTTTTTCAGGATGAGCAGCGCCGCAAGCTTTGAAAGAAAGCCGTCTGTGAGCATTGATTTGAGCTCGTTTGCAAAGAATACGCCCATGCCCTCATAGAGCTTCAGCGCAACATTGCCCGTAAATCCGTCAGCTACCACTACCTCACATTTGCCGTGGGGTATATCTCTTGCTTCAAGATTGCCGTAGAAATCAACAGGCGCGTTTTTGAGAAGTGCATATGCCTCCTTGTCAAGATCGCGTCCCTTCGTATCCTCGGCACCAACATTCACAAGGCCGACCTTGGGGCTCTTTATGCCCATAACGCGGTTCATGTATACGCTGCCCATGATGCCGAACTGTACGAGCATCTCAGGGCGGCACTCAACATTCGCGCCTGCATCAAGAAGCATCATATAGCCCTTTGCAGTGGGCATGATCGGAGCCAGCGCGGGGCGCTTTATACCCTTGATGCGCTTTGCAATCATCGTGGCACCCACAACGAGAGCGCCTGTGCTGCCCGCACTTACGAATGCGTCACCGCTGCCCTCTGCGAGCATTTTGAGCCCTACTGCCATGGAGCAGTCACTGCGGCTCTTGATTATCTCCGTGGGCTCTTCGTGTATGTCTATCACACTTTCCGTGTGGACTATATCCATATTATCCAGCGAAATGCCGTTTTCCTCCGCGCATTTCTTTATCTTCTGCTCATCTCCCGTAAGGGTGATGTGGACACCCAGCTCGCGTACAGCCTGTGCAGCGCCCTCGAGCACCGCAAGAGGAGCATTGTCACCGCCGAAGGCATCAATTACTATATTCATATGTTACCTCTTTTCCGCAAGATCTCTGTCCTGCTTTCCTCTTATCGTTTCCGTAAGCGGCGGGAGTATGCCCATATTAGCGCCCATGGGCTGCAGATCGGTCACGCTTTTGTCGGATATATAGCCGAGAAGTGCGCCGAGCATCGTATCGGCCGGGAGTATCAGCCGCTTTTCGGATACCGCGTTTATTCCCGCAAGAATGCCCGATGCGGCGGATTCCATATAGCCCTCCACTCCCGTGATCTGCCCCGCAAAGAACAGGTCCTTCCTGCTCCTTACCGAAAGATCGGCATTCAAAAGCTTCGGGGAATCTATGAATGAATTTCTGTGCATAACACCGTAGCGCACGAACTCCGCATTTTCAAGTCCTGGTATCATGGAAAATACCCGTTTCTGCTCGCCGAATTTCAGATTTGTCTGAAAGCCCACGATATTGTAAAGCGTTCCTGCAGAGTTTTCTTTTCTCAGCTGTACAGCCGCCCATGGTCTGTGCCCCGTGCGGGGATCGGTAAGTCCCACAGGCTTCATCGCACCGTAGCGCACTGCATCCGCGCCGCGCTTTGCCAGCACCTCTATGGGCATACAGCCCTCATAGACCTTGAACTGATCACGGCTGCTTTTTTCAAACTCGTGCAGCTCCACGCTTTGTGCGTTGACAAGCTCATGGTGGAAACGCTCATATTCTTCCTTGTTGAACGGGCAGTTTATATAGTCGCCCTCGGCATTTTCGCCCCTGCCGTAACGCGATGCGAAAAAGGCCTTTTCCATGTCTATTGACTCGGCGGTGACTATGGGCGCTGCGGCATCGTGAAAGTGGAGCATACCGCCTGTGAGAGCCTCGATGCTCTCTGCAAGCTTCCCTTCTGTCAGCGGCCCCGTAGCGATGATAACACTTTCGCCTGTATCGGGTATCTGTGTTATTTCCTCGTGTATCACTTCGATGAGCGGCTCGCTCATTATGCGCTCTGTCACAGCGGCCGTGAAAAGGTCGCGGTCTACCGCAAGGGCACCGCCTGCATCCACCGCACATTCTGCGGCACATTCAAGGGTGAGGGAGCCCAGCCTGCGCATCTCCTCCTTGAGAAGTCCCGCAGCCGAATTTACCCTTGCCGCTTTGAAGGAATTAGAGCATACAAGCTCCGCAAATGTTTCTTTTTTATGGGCAGGGGAGTATTTAATGGGCTTTTGCTCGAAAAGTCTTACCCTGATGCCCCGCCGTGCCGCCGCCCATGCCGCTTCACAGCCTGCAAGCCCCGCTCCGACTATGGTTACCATGGCAGCACTCCTGACTGATAATGACACATGAAGACCGTATGGACAATTTTCATGTGTTGCTTTTGTGTTTCTTCCCTGCCATCGGGCAGGGAAGAAACATCCGGTTTATTTGAAATATTTCTTTGTATCTTCAAGGGTGAGCACATTCTTGTGGCCGTACACCCTTTTCCACATTTCCACTTCCGTGTATTCTCCGGAGAGAGAATTTCCCTTTACGCAGAATTCTCCGCCCCATACGCAGAACCAGCTCCACATGGTGCCTGCCTGTTTTGCCTTGTCTATATCGAAAAGGCAGCCGTTTTCCGTGAGGGCTATTATCTTGTTCGTTGATGTGTATTTTGAAGCCTCGAGGAATTTGGAGCTCTGAGCGCCGTACTGATGCTGATCGGGGTAGATATCCTCGCCTATTATATCCACATATTTGTCGCCGGGGTACCAGCTCTTTGACTGACCGTTCCATACCCAGATAAGGTTATTGAGCTTGTGCGTTTTGGTGAGCCTGTTGTACACGAGCTTCCACAGCTTCTTGTAGGCATCAGCTCCGTCCGAGCCCCACCAGAACCAGCCGCCGCTTGCCTCATGGAGAGGGCGGAAAAGTACGGGAACATCGTTTTTCTGCAGTATCTTCAGCTTTTCAGCGATGGCATCTATATCCCTGACCAGAAGCTTGTAATCAGCGCTATTGGGATTGCTCATTATTTTTGAAAGCTTCATGCCGTGGACATTTTCCGTGTAGAAATTGCCCCACCATGCGGGGTTGCCGTCCTTATCCTTGCCGCTGTTGACAAATTTCTCCGGAGCGCCCCAGTGCCAGCAGATGGTGACGATACCGCCTGCCTTGTGAAATTCGATAGCTTCCTCAACTGTTTTTGAGGATGCGCCCATCTTCACACGGGATGGAGAATAATCCATAAGGTCGAGCCCCATGATCGCGGGAGTTTTGCCCGTTGCCTTTTTGATCGCCTTGAATTCCTTGCTGTTGAGGCCGCCGTCGCACTGCTGCCCTGATATTACATTCTTTCCGTAGTTGTCGCCGATGAATTTCATCAGCTTCTTTGCGGATTTGGATGCGTTGGGGTTTGAAAGCTTTGTATCGGCTTTGTAGAGATCGTCTGTCCTGACATCAGCGGCGCTGACATCCAGGCAGTCGAGCCT
>CAMHMM010000033.1 GCA_946186215.1 uncultured Ruminococcus sp.
CTTAGTTTGCAATAATAAATTACATATATTTTAACATAAAGTGTACATTCAGACTATCCATATTTTGTCGTTTCTTACTCTTTTTTTGCTATACCCCTGTCAAATTGCACAAAGCGTTAAATGCCGTATTATTGGCAAAAATTGCTCATCTGTATCACGGCACTTTTGGGACATCTGTCGGCATCTCTTTCGCTGAGCTGTATTTTATGCCTGTGTGATGCACTTTTTCGCTGCTTACGTTTATAAAGCAAAAATTGATAAATAAAACATTTAGTTGGCAATTTTTTTCTTGATTATTGTACAAAAAAATAGTATCATTAAGAAAACTTTTTTATGAGGTATGCCATGATTAGAATTGCTAAAACAGAAAACGGGCAGGTAAGAGGTCTGCCCGCAGCAGATCCCAGAGTGACTTCTTTCAAGGGTGTCCCCTTTGCAGCACCGCCCACAGGCAAGAATCGCTGGCGTGCGCCCCAGCCCTGCGAAAACTGGGAGGGAGTAAGGGACTGCCTCGAATTTGCGCCCATTCCAGTTCAGGATACACCCGGAATAGGTGACGACCTCTACTGCCGCGAGTGGCATGTAGACTCTGAGATACCCATGAGTGAGGACTGTCTGTATCTCAACATCTGGACTAATGCAAAGTCTGCAGATGAGCGTCTGCCTGTTCTGGTGTGGTATTTCGGCGGCGGCTTCCAGTGGGGCTATACCGCTGAAATGGAATTTGACGGTGAAAGGCTCGCCCGCCGCGGCATCGTTGTTGTTTCGGTAGCATACCGCCTCGGTGCATTCGGATTTCTTGCACATCCCGAGATCACTGCTGAAAATCCTGAAGCTCCATCTAATTTCGGCTCGCTCGATCAGCAGGCCGGACTTCACTGGGTAAAGAGAAATATCGCTAATTTCGGCGGAGATCCCGATAATATCACCATCGCAGGTCAGTCCGCAGGCGGCGGCAGCGTGCTCGCACAGATGTCCTGCGCCGGCAATAAGGGCTATTTCCAGAAGGCGGCTGTTTTCAGCGGTATGTTCAGAAGCCCCTATGTTTCAAATGATTTCTTTATTCCCCGTCCCCTCAGGGATGCGGAAAAGCTGGGCGAGAAGCTTTTTGAAGCACTGGGAGTAAAAACTCTTGAGGAAGCGCGTAAGCTTGATGCGGATTTTATCCGCTCCACCTACTCTGATCTCCGCAACAAGACAGGCATTATGTATGCTATCGTAAATGACGGCAATTTCTGCACGGACGATCCCATGAAGGCATTTTATAACGGCACCCGCAACCGTGTTCCTGTTTTTGCGGGGAATACAGGTGATGAATTCATTGATTTTATCCATGTTTCGGGTGATGATGAATTCCGTGCAAAGGCAAAGGAGTATTTCGGAGATAATGCAGAAAAATTCATCGCATTCCCCGAGGCACAGGGCAACGGCAGCCTTTATGCACCCATGAGCCCCTGTGAGATAGGCGTAAAGACGGCCTTCCACGCAGAGGAAAAGCTTCCCTCACCTCAGAATTGCTACTATTACCGCTTTATTCCTGACATTCCGGGTGATGACAAGCCCGGCACATTCCATTCATGCGACCTCTGGTTCTTCTTTGAGACACTGGCAAAATGCAGCCGTCCCTATGAGGGCAGACACTATGATATCGCAAGGCAGATGTGTGATTACTGGGCTAATTTCATAAAGACGGGCGATCCCAACGGCTTCGATCTCAACGGAAACAAACTACCCGAATGGCAGGCATACACCGCAGAAAACGGCGCTGAAATGGAATTCACTTCTGAAGGTGCAGTGCCGACGAAGGAAAGCTCGGAATACAAGGAATTTCTTCTTGACAGCGTTTTGAAAAGAGAGGGCATAATATGAAAAAGCAGGCGTTCAATCCCTATCTTCCCTCATGGGAGTATATCCCTGACGGAGAGCCCTATGTATTCGGCGACAGGGTATATGTATACGGTTCACACGATTTTTTCAACGGATATGTTTTCTGCATGGGCGACTATGTGTGCTGGTCTGCTCCTGTGAACGATCTTTCCGACTGGCGCTATGAGGGCGTTATCTACCCGAGAAATGCCGATCCGAAAAACAAAGAGGGGAAAATGTGCCTCTATGCTCCCGATGTTACAGTCGGCCCCGACGGCAGATATTATCTTTACTATGTTCTGGATAAGATATCCATTATATCCGTTGCAGTCTGCGATACACCTGCGGGAAAATACGAGTTCTACGGTTATGTCCACTATGCGGACGGCACGCTCCTCGGTGAAAGAGATGGCGACGAGCCGCAGTTTGATCCGGGTGTTATCACCGAAAACGGCGTGACATATCTTTACAGCGGCTTCTGCGGAAGAGGCGACAAGAGCAGGACTGGCGCAAAGGTCATTACTCTTGCTGAGGATATGCTCACTGTAACAAGAGAGCCGCAGCTTGTCATGTACGGCAGCGAATACAGCAAGGGCACAGACTACGAGGGGCACGCATTCTTTGAGGCCTCCTCCATCAGAAAATTCGGCGACAAATACTACTTCATATATTCATCCGAGGTAATGCATGAGCTGTGCTATGCGATAAGCGACAATCCTCTTGACGGCTTTGAATACAAGGGGGTTCTCGTCAGCAATGCGGATATGCATATCGGCGGGTATAAGGATGCGGAGGTTCCTTCCGCATACGGCGGCAACAATCACGGCAGCGCGATCATGATAAACGGTGAGTATTATATCTTCTATCACCGCCAGACCAACAATACATGGTTCTCCAGACAGGGCTGTGCAGAAAAGCTCACTATGAATCCTGACGGCACATTCGATCAGGTGCAGATCACATCCTGCGGTCTCAACGGCGGCGCTCTTGCGGGAAAGGGTGAATACCCTGCATACATCGCCTGCAACCTCTTTACACCAAAGCATGACCTGTATGCAGGCTCAGAGGGCGCACCCCGCATCACACAGGATGGCAAGGACGGCGACGAGATACCTGCACATATCGCAAATATCACAGACGGTACGACTGCAGGCTTCAAATTCTTTGACTGCAAGGGCGTAACATCTGTCAGCATATTCACAAGGGGCTATGATGACGGCAAATTTGAAGTAAGGACATCTCCTGACGGAAAGGTGCTCGCTTCAAT
Source organism: uncultured Ruminococcus sp. (assembly GCA_946186215.1). Lineage (GTDB taxonomy): Bacteria > Bacillota > Clostridia > Oscillospirales > Ruminococcaceae > Huintestinicola. Next base: position 3,134 of record CAMHMM010000033.1, read on the forward strand.
AGATATCGTTTCAAGCAATGTGTGGGAAAAATTCACCGCAAAGGCAGAGATACCCGACGGTATAAACGCCCTGTACTTTACCTACAGGGGCAATGGCAACGCAATGTTCAGATCTTTCGTACTTGAATAAGATTTGTGTGTCTTCCTTGTCAAAAACAGGTAAGACACACTGAAAATGCACTTAGAAAGGCGCAAATATGGTCATCACATCACAGACAGCTATACAGCTTGTATATGACGAAGACTGCGGTAGCGGGATAGTAAAATGTGCGCAGAAGGTCAAAAAGGATATCGGAGGCGTTTTCGGCACTGCAGACAGCACAGATACTCTGCGGATCGTATTCGGTATCGCAGGTGTCAGCCATGTCATAGACGGATACTGCACGGATACCTCTGAGATACAGGGCAAAAGAGAGGTCTACGGCTTTTTTGTAAATGAAAAAGAAAACGCGCTGATCATCGCCGGAAGCGACAAGCGCGGCACGATCTACGGGCTTTTCCATATCTCTGAAATGTTCGGTGTATCGCCGTTTACGGATTGGTCGGGTGTACCTTATCCGCACAGGGACAGCTTTGAATTTACCGAAAAGGACAGCTTTGTTTCAAAGGAACCCTCGGTCGAGTACAGGGGCTTTTTTATCAATGATGAATGGCCTGCCTTCGGCAACTGGTGCATGAAGCATTTCGGCGGCGTGAACGCAAAAATGTATGAGCATATATTTGAGCTGCTCCTAAGGCTCAAGGGAAATTATCTCTGGCCTGCCATGTGGGCATCATGCTTTGCCTGCGACGGTCCCGGGCTTGAAGCGGCGGAGCTGGCGGACGAATACGGTGTTGTGATGGGGCTTTCGCACCATGAGCCATGTCTGCGCCATGGTGAGGAATACAGCCACCTCAGAGGCAAGGATTCTATATACGGCGATGCATGGAATTTCCGCCTCAATCCCGATGGGATCACACGCTTCTGGGATGACGGCCTGAAAAGAAACGGTCATCTTGAAAATGTGATTACCGTTGGCATGAGGGGCGAAAGAGATTCGGCGATACTGGGCAATAATTCCACTCTTGAAAGCAATATCAGTCTTCTCAGGGATGTGCTCAAGGTGCAAAACGAGCTTATCCGAAAGAATGTAAATGAAGATCTGGACAGTGTTCCGAGAATGCTTGCGGTGTATAAGGAAGTTGAGGCCTTTTATTACGGAGATGAAAACACCGTCGGGCTCAGGGACTGCAGCGAGCTCGACAATGTGATCATCATGCTGTGTGACGATAATCACGGCTATCTGCGTTCGCTCCCCGATGATGAAATGAGAAAGCATCGCGGCGGCTTCGGAATGTATTATCATTTTGATTATCACGGCGATCCTGTTTCATACGAATGGGTAAACTCCACCTATCTCCCCGAGGTATGGGAGCAGATGACCGTATGCTACGAAAAGGGTGTAAAAAGGCTGTGGATAGTGAATGTGGGCGATCTGGGGCTCAATGAGATGCCGCTTTCCTACTTTCTCGACCTTGCCTATGACTACGATAAATGGGGGAAAAGCTACTCTCCCGATGAATACACGGAAAAGTGGATGAGAGCAAGCTTCGGTGCAGTTCTTTCCGATGATGATATCACTGCACTTGCCGCAATGCACAAGGAATATACAAGGCTTGTCCACAGCAGACGGCCTGAGCATATGAGCGCGGATATATACAGCGTCCGCTGCTGTGACGAGGCGGCACGGGTGCTTGAAAGGATAGAGAGCATTCGCAGCGAATGCATCAGGATAGGCCAAAAGCTGCCGGTGGAATACCGCACGGCATATACCGGGCTTATCTCCTACAATGTGCTGGCGGGGCTCAATAATATTGAGATGTGGATTAATTCCGCATACAACAGGCATTTTGCAAAGCTCGGCCTGATCGCGGCAGATCAATATGCGCAAAAGGTCAGGGAATGTCTTGCCGAGGATGCAAGACTGCGCGAGGAGCTCCACACCACCGGAAACGGCAGATTTGACGGCTTCGGCCTTGCACCGCACATCGGCTTTAAAAACTGGAACAGTGAGGAAAGCGTCAATCCCACACTCGAATATGTCATTCCCGTAGACAGAGCGGATATCAAGGCAGGACTTATTTGTGAGAACGGTGAAACGAGCGGCCATGAATGGACGGGGCGCACACTTGAAATGCGCCGCTTTGTTCCCGTTAAAAACGGTAGGCGCTATTCGGGATTTTTCACGGCACTTATGGGCACAGTTCCCGTAAAGTACACCGTTGAGTGTGACAAGGAATGGCTCCTGCTTGATGAAAAATGCGGTGAGCTCACAGCAGACGAGCCGATAAAAAGGCACTATGTCCGCATTGATGAAGATAAGCTGTCTGCATCCGGTGAACAGATCACTACGGATAAGGCAGTCATAACTGTAAAATACGATACTGGTACGATCAGGATAAATGTGTATGCATCGGCTGCAGGGAACGGCAATGCATATCACGAGGAAAATGGCATCATCTGTGTTAACGCGGAGCATTTCGCAGAAAACAAATCTGTCGGCGGCTGTGGATTTGAAGCATTTGCTGATATGGGGCTCACGAGCGGCGCTGTCAGAATTTCTCCCGACATGGCAATACCTCAGGATGAAAAGCCCTTTGTACGCTATGATGTGTATACTGCTGATGCTGGCGATTTTAAGCTGATATTCGATCTACAGCCTAATAATCCTTATATATACGGCAGGGATATAGAGCTCGCATACAGTGTGAACAAGGGTGAAATACAGTACAGACAGGTGACGGGAGCGGAAAACCTCGCCGGCTCTGGAAGAATGTGGGCAGATGGTGTGCTTCGCCACATCAGGAAGGCAGAATGCAATATCCGCCTTGAAAAGGGTGCCAACAGCATTTATTTCTACGGCATATGCCACGAAAATGTACTGGAAAGGCTCACGCTTATCCGAAACGGTGAGGATGATCACGCAGTGACCGGAGCTTATTTCGGTGCACCGGAAAGTGTGTGATAATATCAGCCGAAGCAAGCATTGTGTTTTACTTCTGTGCTTTCTGAAATCAAAATCATCAGGCGGACTAACGCCGCCGCACAAGGAGGTCTTTGTATGAATGACATGATAAGCATCTGCGGCTCGGACTGTTCAAAGTGCTATTGCTTTGATGCCAAGATATGTACCGGCTGCAACAACTGCAAGGGGAAGATCTTTCACATCCCCGAAGGACAGGAATGTCCGATCTATAATTGCTGTGTCACCAAGCACGGCTATTCCGACTGTCTCAAATGCAGCAAGATCCCCTGCGGAATATGGAAGACCACACGCGATCCCAAATTCAGCGATGAGGAATTTGAGAAAAATATCACAGAGCGCATTGAAACGCTGCGCAGGATATCCGGCTGATCATCTGTAATGATGTAATGACATTTCCGTATTGCCTTTCCCGCATTTGCACAGGATGGGCAGTACGGAATTTTTTATAAAGTGTTGGATAAAAGAGCATTTGATGAACGGCTTCGCACAAAGAAAGTACGGATAACAGCGGGCTTTGCCCGAAATATATTGAGATGTATTGAATTATGCATCGGTTTGTGCTATAATCTGAATATTAAGGAAAACGCACTCCTGAGATCATAAGATCTGTTAGGTGCTTTAGTAAATATGGTGATGATATGTCAACACAAAGACAGTCGGGCGAAAAAACTGCCGTTAGGGTAAAGGAGCCCAGACAGTATAATGTGATAATGCTCAATGATGATTTTACCACGATGGAATTTGTGGTACAGGTGCTTATTGATATATTTCATAAGGATCCTCTTACCGCAGAGGTGCTGATGATGAATGTCCACAAAAAGGGCAGGGCAGTCATCGGCAGGTATCCCTACGATATAGCTGTGAGCAGAGTGCAGACGGCGATGGAACGGGCAAGAAAAGAGGGCTTCCCGTTCAGGATGCTTGTAGAGGAGGCCTGAAATGGAATTTTCCGGAGAAGTTGATGCGGTTATCACCGCTGCGGTGGATTACGCAAAGAAAAATAAATATGAATTAATAACCCCCGAGATCGTGCTGCTGTTTTTCTGCGATGAGATCCAGTTCAGTACAGCCTTTTACTGCACAGGCGGCGATGTGGGCGTATTAAAGCATGACCTTGAAAAATATATCTGCGAATACCAGGACAAGGGATCGAACGCTCCGCAGCTTTCTGCAGGGATGAATATGGCTCTTACCTATGCTGCGAGAAGTGCGGGATACAGCAGCAGCGGTGAGGTGCGCGTGAGCCATGTTATCCACGGTATGTGGCAGGTGGATGATCTTTATGCGGTGTATTTCATGGAAAGGCAGGAGGTAAGCGAGCCTGAGCTCCTGAGCAATCTTGTGCAGATAGAGGACGGCACTATGAGCATGGGAGATACTGCGGACGATGAGGACGGAGAATATCCAGACGGCGCGTATGCGGAAAGAAAGCCGCAGGACAGCACCGCTGCCGCGCAGGATTATGCCGTGTGCCTGAATGATACGCTGCATGATGTGAACCCGCTTATCGGCAGGGAGACAGAGCTTGAAATAACGATACAGATACTCTGCCGCAGGGATAAGAACAATCCTCTGCACATAGGCGAGCCTGGTGTGGGAAAGACTGCCCTGACCTACGGCCTTGTGCGCAGGATAGTTGAAGGGGATATCCCCGAGCCGCTCAGGGGCGCTCATGTATACGCCATCGATCTGGGCGCGATGCTTGCGGGGACACAATATCGCGGTGACTTTGAAAAACGGTTCAAAAAGGTGTTAAAGGATATCGGCAAAAAGGAAAAGCCAATAATATATATCGATGAGATACACAACATCACGGGAGCGGGTGCAGTGGGAGAAAGCTCCTTTGATGCGGCAAATCTGTTGAAGCCATATCTTGCGGACAGCTCGATAAGGTTTATCGGAGCCACTACATTCGAGGAGTACAAAAAGCATTTCGAGAAAAAAAAGAGCCTTGTGCGGCGCTTTCAGAATGTGGAGATAAGGGAGCCTTCCATATCCGAATGTGTGGAGATACTTGAAGGGCTCAGAAGCAGATATGAGAAATTCCACGGTGTGAAATACGATGATGATGTGATCCGTTACGCGGTGGAGATGAGTGCAAAATATATCAACGAGCGCTTTCTTCCCGACAAGGCTATAGATCTGATAGACGAGGCGGGAGCATACAGGAAGCTGCATCCCGCGGGCGACGGCGTGCAGACCGTGGGCAGGGATGTTATCAGCGAGGTGCTCACAAAGATATGCCGCGTGCCTGTTGAGACTGTGGAGACCGATGAACTGTCGGGGCTTGCGGAGCTTGAAGAAAAGCTCAGAAAGCAGATATTCGGGCAGGATGAGGCCATAGCCCAGGTCACAAACGCAGTGAAATTTTCCAAAGCGGGACTGCTCGATGAGAACAAGCCCCTTGCGAGCCTGCTGTTCGTAGGGCCTACTGGAGTAGGAAAGACGGAGATAGCAAAGCAGCTTGCGGTACAGCTCGGGTTAGAGCTTGTCCGCTTCGACATGAGCGAATATGAGGAAAAGCACGCTGTTGCAAAGCTGATAGGCTCGCCCGCGGGTTATGTGGGCTATGAGGAGGGCGGACTTCTTACCGAGGCGATACGCAAGAAGCCCTCTGCGGTGCTGCTTCTGGATGAGATAGAAAAGGCGCACCCGGATATCTACAATATCCTTCTGCAGATAATGGATTATGCCACACTTACGGATAATCAGGGACGCAGGGCGGATTTTCGCAATGTGATCGTGATAATGACATCCAATGCGGGAGCCAGCCGTATCGGCAAGAGCGTTATCGGCTTTGAAAGCAACGACCGCGACAGCAGTGTTGTGATGGAGGAGGTAAATCGTATCTTCCGGCCTGAATTCCGCAACCGCCTTGACAGGATAGTTGTGTTCAACGGGATGGATGACATAATGGCTGAGAAGGTGATCGGCAAAAAGCTCAGTGAGCTCGGACTCCAGCTGGAAAGAAAGAACATCACATTCGCTTTTGACTTGTCAGCCGATGATCTTATCAGGGAAAAGGGCATAACGGCGGAATACGGCGCAAGAGAGGTGGATCGTATCATCCGCAATGAGATAAAGCCGCTGCTTGTGGACGAGATACTGTTCGGCAGGCTCAGTAAGGGCGGCAGAGTAAGGCTTTCTGCACAGGACGGCAAATTTACGGTTTTTATCAGCGAAGAGGTGTGATATGCCTGTAACTATGCTGGATAAAAGACTGCTGCTGTTTCCCGATCCCTCATATGCACAGGAGGACGGGCTTCTTGCAATAGGCGGCGATCTGAGCGTGGAAAGACTGTTTCTTGCCTACCGGAACGGGATATTTCCCTGGTACAACGAGGGTATGCCCATACTGTGGTGGTGTCCCCGCGAAAGGTTCATCATCCGCCCTGCGCAGATACATATATCTCATTCCATGAAGAAATTCATGAGACAGCACGAGGTAAAGATCGTTCTCAACCGCGATTTTTCGGACACCATGCACAGGTGCCGTCTCAAAAGGGAATTTGACGAGGGAACATGGATAACCGACGATATGGAAAAGGCATATAAGCGGCTCCATGAAAAGGGCTATGCCACATCTGTGGAAAGCTATATCGACGGGTATCTTTCGGGCGGATTGTATGGCGTGAATATCGGCCGCTGCTTTTTCGGAGAGAGTATGTTTTCGGATATGGAAAACGGTTCAAAGACGGCGCTGATAAAATTCTCGCAGATGCTTGCAGAGTCGGGCTTTGTGATGATAGACTGTCAGTTCCGTACTGATCATCTTGCAAGCATGGGCGGTGTCGGCATCAGCTATAATGAATACATGGAGCTTATAAGACAGGGCATCGGGCAATGACATATGAAAGAGGACGAATTATGAAAAAATATACTGCACAGCCGATATCGGCTGAAAAATACCGGCTGGGTGAGTCGCCTTTCTACGATCCCCGCTATTCTCGTCTTTCATGGGTGGATATTCTTGAGGGGAAGATATATTCCCGCTATGCGGACGGAAGGACGGAGTTCTTTGATATGGAACAGTTTGTGGGAGCGGCAGTTCCCCTTGAACGCTCGATGGGATTTGCCGCGGCAGGCACTGACGGGCTTTATATCGTCGAAAACGGGAAAAAGTCGCTGCTTTGTGATCTCAAAGGCGTGTATGAACCGTTCCTGCGCTCAAATGATGCAAAGGCCGATCCGAAGGGTCGGCTGTGGTTCGGTTCATCCTGTGCTGATGACAGTCATGAGGCTCAGGGGGCACTCTATCGTTATGACGGCATTGTCTGCGTGATGCAGGATAACACAAAGATATCCAACGGTATGGCGTGGAACTCAGCAAAGGACAGATTTTTCTTTTCCGACTCTCTTTATTACGGCGTTTTTGCCTATATTTATGACAATGAGAGCGGTGAGATATCCGGCCGCAGCAGGCTGTTTGATGTGGAAAACGGCGTTCCCGACGGTATGTGCATCGACAGCAATGACAACCTGTGGGTGGCAGTGTGGGACGGGCACCGCATCGAGTGCAGGAGCTCCCGCACAGGCGAAAAGCTGGCAGAGGTGGAGGTAGCGGCAAAGCGCCCCACATCCTGCGCCTTCGGCGGTGATGATATGCAGACCTTGTATATCACCACATCGGGTGACGGGCTTGACGGCGAATATGACGGCTGCCTGTTTGCGTGCCGTGTGGATGCGGCGGGCAAGGCTCCTGATAAGGCGGTGATATTATGATACTCGATAAGTTTCCTGATTTTATGAAGCGGGAGTCCAACCTTATCCCCGCCAACCAGCAGAATACTCCCGATATCGAGGGGTATTACTACACAGCGGCGGACGGCTCGCAGATGGCGTTCTGGAGCTACAAGGCGGACAGAGTATCCGCAGAGCATACCCACGATTACGATGAATATATGATATGCGTGCAGGGAGAATACCTTGTGACGATAAACGGTGAGGAGCATATGCTCCACGCCGGGGATGAGCTGTTTATCCCAAAGGGCTCGATGCAGGGCGGCAGAGTGAAGGCGGGAACGCGCTCCATACACGCATTCGGCGGCCGCCGTGTCAATGAGTACCGCACTATGCCGTTTGATGATACGATGAAGGAGGCTGTACACAGCTTTCTCTCTGCGCAGTTTGAATGCTGCGGAAAAAGCTTTGAGCCTCAGGGCAGGCACAGCATCTACAATGATATCACGGGGAATTTTGAGCTGTTTTTGTGCATCCTCGAAAACGGGGATGTGGTGGGAACTGCGGCGCTCAAACGCTTGAACGAAAGCGACTGCGAGCTTAAAGCGCTGTATCTGTGCAGCCGTCTTCAGGGCAGGAAAATGGGATATTCCCTCATGTGCCGCCTGATAGATGAGGCAAAAAAACGCGGCTTTGAGCGGATGTATCTTGATTCCATGTCCTGCTACACCAGGGCGCTTAAGCTGTACAAAGGACTGGGCTTCAGAGAGATACAGCGTTATAACGACAATGAAAAGGCTGATGTGTTCATGGTGCTCGACCTTGTGTGACAGTGCCGTGCAGTAATATGTCCTCCCGTCTTTGGCAGGGAGGACATTTCTGTTCGGAATTACCGTATATGCAGGGCAAAAAGCATCAGCCCTGTACTTTCAGGGTAGTACAGGGCTGAGCCTCAGGAGAAAATAG
>CAMHMM010000034.1 GCA_946186215.1 uncultured Ruminococcus sp.
TCAGTCTGCTGTAAAGGTAAAGCATCTTTCCGATGCTCTCTCAAATCAGGTCGAGGATATACGCCTGAAAATGGGCAGCATAGACACCACCAACAGTCAGGCAGCATCAAAGGCTACGATAATCGAAAGCATCCTTTCCAAGATAATCGCTCTTTGTCAGGACAATGAGACCATAGATGCGGAAAGCCTGCCTCAGCTGGTAGCCATCCTTGACAAGCTCCAGAGTGCCGTGGCATCCCTGCGCAACAACCTCAATGAGAGCGCATCAAATGCCCAAACACTCACAGGCTCCATAGACACCATAGCTGTATCGGCAGATGAGCTCCAGAATTCTGTCAACAACATGATACTTGCAGTGGCTTCACGATAACTTCATAAGAAAAAGCGGCATTTACCTGTTTTCGGTAAATGCCGCTTTTTCTTATGCCTGCCGACATAAAAACCTCCTTCCGATGTGTACCGGAAGGAGGTGCTGCTTTTTATCAGAATATATCCTCAAAGGTGAAATTATCATCGGGGACTGTAGGGAAATCGTTGTCGTTCATTTCGGGCACGGGCTCGTCTATCTCATCATCAGCCTCGTCCTCAAAATTATCGGGGAAATCGCCTGGCTCGTCAATGTTTTCGCCGGGATAAAGCATGCTGAGCATATCGATATCGAATTCAACGGTCTCGACCGAATGAGTTGCAAAGTCAACATTGAACACACCTATCTTGTGAGACTCGCCGTCTCTGCCGATAGCCTCGACAACAACCTTCTGCATCTCATTGCCCTTGATGGGTATCTGAATGGTGGACACATAACCGATATTATCAACATCCGCTGTTCCTGAAAGGTTACCGTTTACATATGCCTTGAACTGTGCTGTGCCGGAAAGCCCCTCGGGTACAGGGAATGTAATGTTGAGCGAAGTAGTGGGTATCTGTCCTGTGGAGTAGGTGATAAGTATATCCTGTCTGGGATCGACTATTCTGGGCTGGCCGCTCTCATCAAGAGCGCTGATGCTCTGAGCGATTACCTCATTCTGGGGAAGCTCGGAATCCTGCTTTTCACTCTTGACATTAAAGCCTGTGTTTTCAAGGAGCGTTACCGCATCCATGAGCTCCATTCCCACAACATCCGGCATGATGACATTGTATTCCTCGGGACCGAGGCTTACATATACCTTTACTGCCGAATTATATTCGACCTCTGCATTTCGTTCGGGCTCTGTCTTGATAACATGGTTTTCCTCAACATCGCTGTTTTCCATGATTATCGTACACTGGAGGCCTTCGGATTTGAGCATGGATGCCGCCGTATTTACTTCAAGAGTATATACATTGGGAACATTGACCATTCTCGCCCCCTTGCTTACCACTACCTTGACCTGTGTGCTGCCCACGATTATGGACGAATTAGGCTTGGGTGACTGGGAAATGATGGTACCGGACGGATATTCGGTGGAATATTTCTGATCATCTATAACGATATCGAAATAACCTGTATAAGTGTTCTTGCACTCGTTGTAGTCAAAGCCCACAAGGTCCACCATAGGCGCTGTCTGGGGATCGTCTGTAATGCCGCCCTTGCCTATGATCTGCCATGCGATGAACACTACGGACATGATTATTACTGCTGCAGCTACAGCAGTGAGTATCACAACGAAGTAGGATGATCTTGAAACCTCGCCCTCGTCCTCGTAATCGTCATAATCGTCCTCATCATCATCGTAATCGTCATCATGGCTTCTGCGCTTCTGAGGAACGGGCTTTTCTTTTTTCTGCTCCCTGCGGACGGGCTTTTCATCTCCTCCGCCGTTTACGGGGTTGAAATACTGTGTATGCTCCTCCTGACCGTAGCTGTCCTCTTCCTCGCCGCCGTCATCAAGAGAGATATCATATTCAAAGGTGATATCGGGGTTTTTCTTGAACTGCTCGATATCCTTGATCATTTCCGAAGCGGACTGGTAGCGCTTGTCGGGATCTCTCTGCATCGCTCTGAAAACTATTGCCTCAAGCCCCTCGGGTATGCTTTCATTATAGGATCTCAGAGGCTTGGGTGTTTCCTGCATATGCATCAGAGCGATTGCAATGGGAGTATCACCGTCAAAGGGCTTTGAACCTGTGAGCATCTCATAGAGCATAACGCCTGTGGAGTAGATATCGCTCTTTTCGTCGGTATTCTCTCCTCTTGCCTGCTCGGGACTGATATAATGCACACTGCCTATGGCCTTGTCGGATATGGTCTTGGCAGCCTCTCTTGAAAAGCGGGCTATGCCGAAGTCCATGACCTTTATCGTTCCGTCGGGGAAGAGCATGATATTCTGAGGCTTTATATCCCTGTGGACTATCCCTCTGTCATGCGCGTGCTGCAGGGCACGGAGTATCTGTGTGATGAAATACAGGGAATCCTTCCATTTGAGGGCACCCTGCTGATCCATAAACTCCTTCAGGGTGATGCCGTCTATGTATTCCATAACGATATACTGTATCGTTCCTGCGATACCCACATCAAATATCTTTACGATATTCGGATGATTGAGGACGGCTATCGCCTTTGACTCATTGCGGAAGCGCCTTACGAATTCATCATTGTCGGCGTATTCTTTTTTGAGTATCTTCACCGCAACGGTCATCTCATACCGGCCATCAAGCTTTTTACCGATGTACTTGTCCATTGGTTTTCACTCCATAAACTGCGTAATAATGCATGATGCACACTGCATAATGCACAATGATGCAGGATGTTATTTTATCTTTTTAAGCAATGGCTGCCGCTCATCAGGGCAGCGCCCTGCATTGATTATCCATTATGCAGTGTCCGTCATTTAATGACTACCGCCGTGATATTATCCGTGCTTGCCTTGTCTGCAAGGGCGATCTCAACGAGCGCCTGTGCGGGCTGGACACAGTCGGAATCCTTTATGGTCTTGAGCATCGTTCCCTCGTCACAGTAGTTATACAGACCGTCTGTACAAAGTATGATCGCCGCTCCGTCGGGGAAATTCTTCTCAAAGAAGTCGGGCTCAATATCCTCATCAACGCCGACAGCCTTTGTGATAACATTGCGCTTGGGATGATTCTTCACCTCATCTGCAGTGATCTCGCCGTTGTCGAGCATATCCTGAACGATGGAATGATCCTTGGTGATGCGCTTTACCTCATGGGTGATAAGATATGCTCTCGAATCGCCCACATTTACGATAAACGCCTTGTTATATCTTATCAGCACCGCAACACAGGTAGTACCCATCCCCTCACATTCGGGGATAGTCTCACCGAGCTCATAGACAACAGCATTCGCTGTCCTTACAGCGGCAATGAGCAGATTTCTTATCTTTATCGGGTTGAGATCCGGACGGTAGCCGGTATATACCCTGTCCATGATGATATCGACTGAGCGTGAGCTTGCTTCCTTTCCTGCATTCTGTCCGCCCATACCATCGCAGACAACGGCAAAAACAGCGTCTTCAAGCTCACAGAATGCAAATGTATCCTGATTTTCGATACGCTTGTTGCCAATGTCCGTATGAGTGTAAATCATCATGCACGATCACCTCTTATATTTCGTATTCACGCCTTAACTGTCCGCAGGCAGCGTCTATATCCGCACCAAGCGTTCTGCGCACTGTGGCATTGATATTGTATTTATGCAGCTCCTCAGCAAAGGCTGCTGTAGTGCCTCTGTCTGAGCGGTAGCTTCTTTCTCTTATCGGATTTACCGGGATAAGGTTCACATGGCATACGAAGCCTTTGAGCAGCGATGCAAGCCTTTTTGCATCCTCAGGGCTGTCGTTGACACCCTTTATCACCGCATATTCAAAGGAAATGCGCCTGCCTGTCTTGTCCATATAGTCCCTGCAGGCCGAGAGCAGCTCCTCTATCGGGTAGCGGCGGTTTACGGGCATTATCTCGCTCCTGCGCTCATTGAATGCACTGTGCAGCGAAACCGAAAGGGTTATTCCGAGCTTTTTTTCAGCCAGCTCTTTTATTCGCGGTACTATCCCGCAGGTGGAAACCGATATATGCCGCAGTGACATTTCCCTGCCCCTGCTGTCGCTTATAAGGGAGAGAAATCTCAGCACATTGTCAAAATTATCCAGCGGCTCGCCTATCCCCATCAGAACTATGCTGTCTATATGCCGTCCGCTCACCTTCTGAGCAGTGTAGACCTGCTGCAGCATCTCAGCGGGTGTCAGATCTCTCCTGTAGCCTGCAATGGTGGATGCACAGAATGTGCAGCCCATTTTGCACCCCACCTGAGTGGAGATACACAGACTGTTGCCGTGCTTATATTCCATCAATACAGTCTCGATGTGATTTTTGTCGGAAAGCTCGAACAGGAATTTTTCAGTACCGTCCTTTTTTGATCTCAGATGTCTTACAACATCAAGATGATCTATAACAAACTGCTCGTCAAGTCTTTCGCGCAGCCTGGCCGAAAGGTCTGTCATCTGTGAAAAATCGTCTGCCTGCATTTTATGGAGCCATTTGAAGATCTGTGCTGTGCGGAAGGAGCGTTCGCCCATCTGCGCAACAGCATCATTGAGCTCCTCAAAGCTCATTGACAAAATATCCTGTTTCTGCATTACTTTCTCTTCATGACTGCGATGAAAAAGCCGTCACAGCCATTTTCAAATATTGTCCTCATAAAGCTCCCGTCCATTATTTTAAGAACATGAGCCTTTCCTATAACAGGGTAGGTCCACAGATCCTTCACTTCGGAAAGCTCTGTGATCTGCGCTCTGTTTTCAAATATATCTTCAAACCCGTAAAAATCGGGATTGTTTTCAAGAAATCTTGTGATTATATCCTCATTTTCGCACTTTCTTACGGTGCAGGTGGAATATACCAGCGTCCCCCCCGGCCTTACATACCGCGAGGAAGTTTCCAGTATCCTGTACTGTATCCCGGGCAGCTCCGCAAACTGCGAAAGAGGCTTATAGCGTATCTCCGGCTTTGAATGGATAACTCCGTACCCGCTGCACGGCACATCGCACAGCACCCTGTCCGCCGTCGGAAATTTATCATTATAGACCGTTGCATCATTCACGGCAGTTTCTATGATATCTATACCGAGCCGTTTAGCGCCCTGTACGATAAGATCAACGCGCTTCTGAGTCTTGTCGCAGGATATCACCCTGCCCTCATTGCCCATCTCCTCGGAAACGGTAAAGCTCTTTCCGCCGGGAGCCGCGCACACATCTATCACTGTATCGCCGGGCTTTGCATCCAACGCAAGTGAACAAAGCTGGGATGAGATCCCCTGATAGTGCCACAGACCTTTTGCAAAGCCTGCCTTTCTGAAATCATCGCCGTCACTGACACTTCTCATCCATTCCATAAGAACGGCATTGTCATCGGCAAGTCCTTCAAAAAGCTTTGCATTCTCCGCCCTGAGCGGATTATATCTGGTATTGACACCGCAGGCATTGACATTCCTGCCCCATTGGAATGCCTTTTCGTCGCCATAATCATCAGCAACGCCGCAAAGCAGCTCCATAGGTATGGAATTTTCGACCGAAAAGCGTTCTCTTGCGCTGCCCTTCACGGGCGGCACCTGCTTTTTATCCCTGATAAAGCTTCTGAGTACCGCATTCACCATGCCGGCCGCAGATGACTTTTTCAGTGACCTTATCATCTTAACGCTGTCATTTACAACGATGTTTTCGGGGGTATTGAAATATCTTAATTCGCACAGCCCGATAAGCAGTGTGAGATATACCTCTCTGTCCAGCTTTTCAGGCGGCTTCTTCACATATTTTTTCAGGATATGCTCCAGCAGCATCTTGTTTGCGAATACCCTGTCAGCAAGGATATGCGCAAAGGCATTGTCGGAGGAGCTTTCGCCCTTTGCATATGCAAGGTTGGAAAAAGCGCCGTCCATTATCCTCGAACAAAGCTTATAGCATTCCGTGCGCGCACTCACAGCTTGTTACCTCTTAGAAAATCCGCTGTTTTCATGCGTTTTCCGCCTATGGCCTGCACCTCGGTAAAGGTCACGCCATAACCGTCGCCGCACACCATGGTGAATGTATCCTTATCACCGACAGAACCTGCGGGGAGAGCGAACTTTCTTGTGTCCAGAGTGCTTTTATAAACCTTTATGCGGCGCTCACCGAGCATGATATACGCTCCGGGATTTGAGGAAAGACCTCTTATCCTGTTGTGTACCTCCTGCGCGGTCATGGAAAGATCAAGCTCCGCCATATCCTTTGTTATCATGGGCGCATAATTAGAAAGGCTGTCATCCTGAGGCTCAGCCTTTGCCCTGCCCTGCCCGATATCGTCTATAACTCTGCAGAGAAGCTCACCGCCTGCTGCCGCCAGTCTGTCCATAAGCTCGTCCGCTGTTTCATCGGCTCCGATATCCACTGTGACCTTGTCTATCATATCACCAGTATCGAGGCCTTCGCCCATCTGCATTATTGTGACACCCGTCTGCTTTTCGCCGTTGATAAGGCACCACTGCACGGGGCCTGCACCCCTGTATGCGGGAAGAAGAGAGCCATGTACATTTATGCAGCCGTATTTCGGCAGCTCAAGCACCTCTTTCGGAAGTATCCTGCCGTAGGCCGCCACAACTATGATCTCCGGAGAGAGCCTGTGCAGTGTTTCCATAGCTGCCTGTGCATCATCGCCCTTTTTGAATGAAAGAGGCTGATATACATCAAGGCCGTGCTCTGCGGCATACTGCTTTACAGGAGGCGGCACTACCTTGTTTCCCCGTCCCTTCGGGCGGTCGGGCTGTGTGAATACACCAAGTATCTCATGCCCTGCCTTCACAAGGCTGTCAAGGGAGCTGACCGCAAAATCGGGCGTTCCCATGAACACGATCTTCATAACCTTCACCGCCTTTAAATGACCTTACAGGCACCGCTTCACACGGACTGCCCCGGTCTTATCATTCTTTTCTTCTTTCTTTCCTGCGCCTGCTCGGGCTCCACATATTCGGTAACAAGATCGGTGAAGATCTGTCCGTCAAGATGTGCGTTCTCATGAGCCGCACACTGTGCACCGAGATCAGTGAGCTCTATCTCGAAAAATTCGCCGTTTCTGTCCTGTGCACGGAGCTTAACCCACTCGGGGCGATCCACATATCCCCATTTATCGGGAACGGAAAGGCAGCCTTCAAGAACATGCTGCTTGCCGCCCTGATCTGTTATCTCAGGATTTATAGCTTCGATCCTGAGCTCATTTTCCTCATTTTCAGGATCGGGCAGATGCATGATGAAATATCTTCTGCAATAGCCGATCTGCGGTGCCGCAAGACCGACACCCTCTGCCTTGTCGAGAGTTTCATGCATATCATCAAGTATGACTGCCAGCTTTTCATCGAATTTTGTCACGGGACGGCATTTCTTCCTGAGTATCGGATCACCGTCAAGATAAATATTTCTGAGTGCCATAATTTCCTTTCTAAAGCGTCTCTTTGCTTGTTCCGGCCTGCTTACGGTATATCACCGTTTATATCAACATAAAGCGAAACATCGCGGAATTCCTTCATTTTAAGTGCTTCAAGGCGAATCCCGGTAATGAAATCGCGGAAGTGTCTGTCATTCTTGCATTTGAGTATCAGCTTCCAGCGATAGCTGCCGCATACCCTTTCAAGGTCGCATTTTGATGCACGGTATATCACAAGCGGTATCTTCTCTGTGGATGTATGCGCCTCACGCACCATCTGCTCAAAGATATTCGCCGCACGCTGCACATCATTTTCGAGCACACCTGAAAAGCCCACAACGCATATATCACAGAACGGCGGATAGATCATCGCCCGTCTGAGCTTAATCTCCTGCTGATAAAAGCCTCTGTAATCCTGCGCCGCGCCGAGACCGATTATATAATGGTCAGGCTGCGTGGTCTGTATCAGTGCCATACCGCTTGTACCGCCCCTGCCGCTTCTTCCCACCACCTGAGTGATAAGCGAGAATGTGCGTTCATAGGCGCGAAAATCGCCTGTAAACAGCGTTCTGTCTATCCCTGTGACACCCACAAGAGTGACCTTGGGAAAGTCGAGCCCCTTAGCGATCATCTGTGTGCCGACCATGATATCATATTCGCCGTTTCTGAAAGCGTTGAAGCTGTTTTCATAGGCAAAGCGGGAATATGTCGTGTCTGCATCCATGCGGAGCACTCTTGCATCGGGAAAGCATTCGCTTATCTCCTCTTCGAGCTTTTGAGTGCCCGCACCGGTGAGCATCACCGTGCTTTGTCTGCATACAGGGCATATCACCGTCAGAGGCTGGCTGTAGCCGCAGTAGTGGCACATCAGCATCCTGTTTACCTTGTGATATGTAAGCCCTATGGAGCAGTTGGGGCAGGAAACTGCGGTCTTGCAGACAGTACACTTTGCATAGGTATTGTAGCCTCTGCGGTTGAGCAGTATTATCGACTGCTCTCCCCGTTCAAGTCTCTGTCTTACAGCGGTTATCAGCTCATCGCTGAATGTTCTGCCAAGTCCTGTCACATCCACTATCTGAGTGCGGACAGGAGCGTGATTATATCTGTCCCTGAGCTCAAACAGCTTGGTTTTGCCGCTTACTGCGCCGTAATATGTTTCTATCGAAGGAGTGGCGGATGCCATGAGCATCACGCACCCGTGATATGCACATCTGAATGCCGCAATATCCTTTGCGGTATACCGGGGATTCTTTTCGGACTTGTATGTCCTCTCCCCTTCCTCATCTATTATGATAAGGCCGATATTTTCAAGCGGGGAGAATATCGCGCTCCTCGTGCCTACCACGATACGGCACATTCCCTCTTTTATCCGCCTGTATTCATTTGATCTCTGGGAAAGGGACAGTCCTGAATGCATCACTGCCACTGTTTCCCCGAAAAGTGCCCTGAAACGGCTGACCGTCTGGGGAGTAAGAGATATTTCCGGTATCAGCAGGATAACATTCCTGCCTGTGCTGAGAGTATATTCGATAAGCTTTACGAAGACGAGGGTTTTTCCGCTGCCTGTCACTCCGTGAAGAAGCGCCGAGCAGGGCTGCCGTCTGTCTATCAGCTCCGCGATACCGCCGTAAACTCTCTGCTGATCCTCGCTGAGGACGATGTCCTCCACCGAGGCTCTCTGCTGTATCTCGGGTGTTGAGATATTCTGCATCTCATATGTCTCACACACGCCGAGTTTGCACATATTCTTTATCACAGCCGCAGTACAGCCCGCAAGATAGCACAGCTCCTTTACGGATGCGCTGCCCTCTCTTCCGAGTATCTCTGCTGCTGTGTTCTGCTTGGGAGTGAGCTTTATATTTTCAGCCCCGTCCCGCAGTCTTATCATAGTTATTGTGGCATCGAGTATCTTTTGCCTTACATTCTCGCTTTCCTCCACGAAGCCTCCCTGCAGAAGCTCTGCAAGAGACTGCCTGTCGGAAGCCACAAGTGCCTGTGCTTCATCGGCGTTTTCCGCCTCCGATGCACTCATGTAAAGCCTGTATGCCTTATCGGAGCACTGCCCCTTCTGAGGTTTCTTCCTGAGAGTGTATGTGCTCGAAAGCTCTATCCCGAAGCCCGGCGGCGAAAGCGCCCTGAACGCCTCGTAATAGGTACACATGGTAGCATCCCGCAGATGGAGCATCATTGCAAGCTGTTCATCCGAAAGAAAGGGCTCGTCATCAATGACTGCACCCAGCTCCTTCAGATCGCCGCCGTCAGCACTCTCATAGACTTCAACGGTCACGGCCGTCCTGCGCCTGTCACCCTTTCCGAAGGGAACCACCACGCGCATACCCGGCAGGACATTCATCCCATCGGGAACACGATAGCTGAAGAGGGTGTCAAATGAAAACGCCGTCCGGCTGACACCCACCGTGCAGCAGATCATACGCCTGATTTAAGTGAGGGATCCTCGATTATATTGAATTTCCTTGCGGCATATTCATCAACGGCAACGCGGACAGGCTTTTCACCTGTGGGTGCCTTTGCATCGCTGAGCCTTGAATAATCACCCTTATTCTTTTCAAGCATCTCATCGCTGATCTCTCTTGCACGCTTTGCGATGCCGACTACTACGGAATAGTAGCTTTCACCTCTGGTAGCAAGATCGTTCATTGAAGGTCTGAGCATCATACTTTATTTCCCCTTTCCTCAAGCACCTTTTCTATAAGCTCCCGTCTGCGCCTGCGCACATCCTTTTCGGAGCGTATCAGACCGACAAGCTCATCGACCGCAGTTTCAAGCTCATCGTTTACTATCACATGATCATAATCCATGGCAAAGGGTATTTCCTCCGCAGCCCTTGCCACTCGCTTTTTTATCACATCGTCACCGTCAGTGGCTCTCTTGTGCAGCCTGCGTTCAAGCTCGCCGACCGACGGCGGCAATATGAACACGAGCATTGCCTCCGGGCATTTCGCCCTTACCTGCATAGCGCCCTGCACCTCTATCTCAAGCACAACATCCGTGCCCTGCTTCAGCTTTTCCTCTATTGCCGCGCGGGGCGTACCATAGAAGTTCCCCACAAATTCGGCACTTTCAAGAAATCCGCCTTTATCGGAAAGCTCCGTGAACTGTTCCTTCGTCATAAAAAAGTAGTTCACACCGTCTTTTTCGCCTTCTCTGGGCTGTCTTGTGGTAGCGGAAACGGAATACCAGAACGGACTGCGCTCCTTTACCTTTTCAAGGACTGTTCCCTTTCCGCAGCCCGAAGGGGCGGAAACAACTATCAGAAGCCCGCGGGACATTGACTACACCTCATTTTGTTGCATATGCGGCACAAGGCCTTGCATGATCTGTTATCTATTCTTCCTCGTCTTCACCCGTTCTCCTGATTATAGAATCGGGAGCAAGGGCAGAAAGGATCACATGATCGCTGTCCATGACAAGCACTGATCTCGTCTTTTTGCCATAGCTGGCATCAATGAGCATCCCCCTGTCGCGGGCATCCTGTATTATTCTTTTTATCGGCGCGGAATCAGGTGCGACTATCGCCACAAGCCTGCCTCCTGACACCACATTTCCGTAGCCGATCGGTATAAGCTCCATTATATCACCCTGCAAACGCCGGCGTTACTCGATATTCTGTATCTGCTCCCTGATCTTTTCTATCTCGCTTTTGAGCTCCACAACGAGCCGTGTCACTGAAAGATCCTGTGCCTTGGAGCCGATGGTGTTTGCTTCGCGGTTGAATTCCTGAATAAGGAAATCCGCTCTTCTTCCCACAGGTTCGCCTGAATCCAGCATATCGGCAAGCTGCCTGATATGGCTCTTTAAGCGCACCGTTTCCTCGGCAGTAGCGGTCTTGTCCGCAAATATCGCTGCCTCGGTGACGATCCTCGAATCGTCGATATCCTCCTGTGCGAGCATCTCGGAAAGCTTTGCATAGAGCCTGCCGCGATAGTTTTCAACTATCTGGGGCATATATTCCTCTATCTGCCCTACGATGCGCTCGATCACATCCAGTCTTTCAAGCACATCCTCACGAAGCTTCCTGCCCTCGCGCTCGCGCATCTTCACAAACGCTTCCAGCGCCTCCTGTGCCACAGCAGTCACATCGGCGCGTATCTGCTCCTCATCATCGGGAGCCTTGGTGACGGTGAATATATCCGGCAGACGCATAAGGTGCGAAAGTGCGATATCATCTCTCACATCAAGCTCCGAGCCCAGCTTGCGCAGTGCTGTCAAATAAGCCTGTGCGATCTCGGTGTTTGCAGAAACATCCGCATCGGCAGCGCCGATAGAATTTAC
>CAMHMM010000035.1 GCA_946186215.1 uncultured Ruminococcus sp.
GGCAGGACGCGCCTCGGTGCTCATCCCATCCCCTATCGTTGCGGGAAATCACCAGTATCACAACGCAATGGTGCTCGGAAATGCTGATGCGGCCATTGTAATCGAGCAGAAGGATCTGACAGATGAGCTTATCATAAAGACGGTGTCCGAGCTTACATCCGACACCGAAAAGCTTCACAGGCTCGAACAGAACGCACACGCGCAGATGGTCACCAACACAAACGACATGATATGGAATATCATCAGAGAGGCGGCACAGAAATGAAAAAAGCTCTGGCAGCAGGGATAGCGATAGGCTCATTGGTCGTTGCGGCAGGCGCATTCACGGCATTGCTCATAGGAACGGCGCACTACACGATAACCGATGAAAACGGCATCGTTCACGACGAAAACAGTCCCATCTACATAATGAGCAGTGAACCCGCTCCCGAGGTGTTCGGCACCGACAGATTCCGCTGGGGCGTGAGCGTGGATGTAAAGGGCACTGTGGGCAGAGAATACTCCGTAAAGCTCACATCGGGAAATGACACGGGCAGGAGCGCGTTCATCGGAGAAAGCGACGACAGTGCTGTGATCGACGGCCGCGGCGGATTTGTCCTTTCCGGCGGCTCAACCGAGGAATACGGTGAAAACAATGAGGATATACTCACCGTAGGCATCAGGGCACCGCTTCTGGGAGACAGCCTGCTTTTCAAGAAAACAGAGATCCCCGTTATAACGCTGGCGCGTGATGACAAGCGCTGTGTATGCACCTATGCGGAATTCGATGTTCCGATCATAAAGGAATTCACTCAGGCGGACGAGCTGTTTATGATAATGTCTGCGGCCGATATACAGATGAGCGGCACCATACAGCCCGACTATGTGGGCGTGGCCTTTGCTGACGGAAAGGCTATCGCCTCCACTGCACGATATGGCGGATATTTCACCGTACCCGACAGCCATGTTGACATATACTACTGTTCCCCCGCTGAATACACCGAAAAATATGAGGCTGATGTTCTTGCAAGTCCCTACCCCTTTGAGGTACCCGAGCAGCAGCAGCTCTGATAAAAAAGAAAGAGATACTACCATGGATAAAATACAGAATTTTTTTAATATGCTCTCAACCAAAAAAGTCGCATTCATCGGCGTTGGAGTGAGTCATACAGACCTTATCAAGCTTTTCTGCCGCAAGGGAATAGACTGTACCGTATGCGACAAAAGAGAAAGCCTTGCGGAGGAAGCAGAGCTTTCCGCTCTCGGAGCAAAATTCATCCTCGGCGAAACCTATCTTGAAAAGATATCGCAGGGATATTTTGATGTAGTGTTCCGCACGCCCGGAATGTACTACAATTCCGAAGCACTTACCAGCGCCCGCAGGATGGGCAGCGTGGTCACCAGTGAGATCGAATGCTTCTTTGAGCTTTGCCCCTGCCCCATATACGGCATAACAGGCTCTGACGGAAAGACAACCACCACCACCATCACTGCAGAGTTTCTTGCAGCCCAGGGCAGAACAGTCCACAAGGGCGGCAATATAGGAAAGGCACTGCTGCCCATCATTGAGGATGTGCGCCCGGAGGATGCAGCTGTTGTGGAGCTCTCAAGCTTCCAGCTCATTTCCATGCGCAGCTCACCCGACCGTGCAGCCATAACCAATATTACCCCCAATCACCTTAATGTTCACAAGGATATGCAGGAATATATCGATGCAAAGGCAAATATCCTGCTGCACCAGTCCGCATTTTCAAAGGCTGTGCTCAGTGCGGATAATCAGACTGCAGCCGACCTTGCTCCCCTTGCAAGAGGCGGTCTTGCATTCTTCAGCCGCTTCTCTCCCGTGGAAAACGGCGCATACCTCGACGGCAAGACACTTGTATACAACGATCACGGGAAGATAACTCCGATCATAGATATGGACGAGATACGCATCCCCGGTATGCACAATGTGGAGAATTATCTCACCGCCATTGCCCTTACATGGGGTGATGTGAGCATAGAAAATATACGCAGGGTTGCCCGCAGCTTCGAGGGCGTAGAGCACAGGATAGAATTTGTCCGCGAATTGAACGGAGTGCGCTACTACAACAATTCCATCGCATCGAGCCCCACAAGAGTCATCGCCTGCCTCAACACCTTCGATATAAAGCAGATAATGATAATGGGCGGCTCGGACAAGGGTGTTTCATTCGATCCAATGGCAGAACTTGTCTGCGAAAAGGTCAAGCTCCTTATCCTTATGGGGCAGACCAAGGAAAAGATCAGGGATGCGATAATGAGAGCAGCCAACTACAAGGAGGGCGCACCCGAGATCATCATAGTAAAGGATATGGCAGAGGCTGTAAAAACAGCCCACGATCACGCCCGCAGCGGTGACATCGTTTCCCTCTCCCCCGCCTGTGCAAGCTTTGATATGTACAGGATGTTCGAGGAAAGAGGAAAGCACTTCAAGCAGCTTGTTAATGAGCTTAGATAGGGATGTGTTAGAATGCCCCATGTTCATGTTCTGAGCAAGGAGATATCCGAGCTTATCGCCGCAGGAGAGGTCATCGAAAGGCCTGGCAGCGTGATAAAGGAGCTTGTGGAAAACTCCATCGACAGCAGTGCCACAAGCATAACCGTGGAGATAAAGAACGGCGGCAGGAGCTATATCAGGATAACCGATAACGGCTGCGGTATGAGCTATGACGAGGTGCCTCTGGCATTCCTGCGCCATGCCACGAGCAAGATAAACACAAAGGACGATCTTTCCGCCATCATGACGCTGGGCTTTCGCGGCGAGGCACTTGCTTCCATATGTGCAGTGGCGCGGTGCGAATGCATTACCAAGCGTAAAAAGGATGAATACGGCACAAGATATGTGATAGAGGGAGCGCAGCAGAAGCTTCTTGAAAGAACGGGCTGCCCCGACGGAACAACGATCATCGTGCGCAATATCTTTTTCAATGTGCCCGCAAGGCTCAAATTCCTTAAAAGAGATCAGTATGAGGGCAATGCCATATCATCAATCCTTACAAAGATAGCCGTATCCCATCCCGAGATATCATTCAGATTCATAAGAGACGGCAGACAGGAGCTTTTCACCCCCGGTGACAACAAGCTGTATTCAGCCATATATTCTGTTTTCGGCAAGGAATTTGCGGCATCACTTCTTCCTGTAAATTACACCATCGGCGGTATAAGCGTGGACGGATACACCGTCCGCCCTGTATGGGGGCGAAAAAACCGCACCATGCAGCACTTTTTCGTAAACGGCCGCTATGTGAAATCTCTCACTTGCATGAGCTCTGTCGAGGAAGCCTACAAAAACTCCATAATGGAGCACAAATTCCCCGCCTGTGTGCTTTTTATGACCGTGCCGCCATCTGTTGTGGATGTAAATGTCCACCCCGCAAAGATCGAGGTGCGGTTCTCTGACGACAAGATGATATACGATGCGGTGTATTTCGCAGTAAAGAATGCCATCCTCGCCGAGGAACGCACTCATAAGCTGGAAATGCCCGAGCATAAGCCGACGATACAGGATTACAAGGTTTCCGAATTTTCCGACAAGGGCGGCACACAGACAACGATCAGCGATACATCCGTCTCAGTCGGTACACAGACGATCAGACCAAAGACCGTCCAGCCCGCAGAGATAATCTATAAAGACACAAGCGAGCATCGGCGGGAGATCATGGAGATAAAGGCGCAGCAGCCCGCAGAGCACAGGATAAGGATCGATGAACTGCCCCGTGATATGATACCCGGCAAGGCTATCATTCCCGATGATTCCTCAATAAACGGGCAGGCTCTTGATGATGCAGTGAGCGCACTCGAAAAAAAGTGGCAGATGCACCCTTCGTCCGCTGAATCCGAAAGCGCTGTAAAAGCGCCGCAAAAGGCCGTTTCCCTTGATGAGCATATACAGGAACCTACTGAAAAACCGCATGAGGCCGATGATATAAGCGGTCTTTCTCCCGAACCAGAAAAGCAGTTCAAGTATATAGACAGCAATGCCTTTACCGCAAGGGCACCCGTCCCCGACAAGGACGAGCCCGAGAAGGAAGTATATTTCAGGCTGATAGGCGAGGCATTCAAAAACTATGCCATTGCCGAAACGGAAAATTCCATCATCCTTATAGACAAGCACGCCGCCCATGAGCGCATACGCTTTGAGCGGCTCCGCACAGGCAGAGAGGATCTTACAGCGCAGCTTCTCCTTGAACCCATAAGGCTCAGACTGGATTTTGATGAATATGATGCATTGGTAAAAAATCTGCGTGTCTGTGCCGATCTGGGCTTTGCGATCGAAGCGCAGGAGCCGCCCTTTGTGCTGATACAGGGCATACCCTCCATGCTCGATGAAAACGACTGCTCCGACCTTGTGACAGAGCTTGCGGAAAATTTTGCCAGACACAGGCAGGATCCTCTGCCTGAGATACTCGATGAGATGTATCACTCCATGGCCTGCAAGGGCGCTATAAAGGCAAATGACATCACAAGCGATGAAGAACTTATAGGCCTTTTCAGAGAAGTGCTTTCCGACGACAGGATAAAATACTGTCCCCACGGCAGACCGATCATGTTTGAGATCACAAAGAGCGATATAGAAAAACAGTTCAGGCGCATAGTCTGACCGCATTCACATAAAACACATCCCCGAAACAGTATGAAGCTGCTTCGGGGATGTGTTTTAATCACAGCCGGCGTTATCCGTTCGCACATTTAAAGGCAACAGGCTGCCAGATCAGTTTTCGCAGTCAAGTCCGCAGGGGCACTCTTCGAGCTCGATTATCATTGTAGGTCCCTTGACTATCTTGAACACCACATTTCTCGGGGAGTCGTTTGTTCTTGTGAGATGCTCGTATACAAGGCCTTCTTTTGCAAGAATATCAAGCTCATCCAGAAGCATTTTTTCTTTTTCATCCACACTTGCCTGTTCATATTCACTGCTTGATGTTATAGCTCCTATCCTCTCCTGCACCTCGTCCCATATCTTATACTCCTTTTCGGTGACAGGCTCGATCACATTCACATATGTGGGGAGCAGACAGGTATGATTGTTCCCCAGTGAATCGGTGTAAAGGCCGAAGTAGCAGCGTGTCCATGTCTCGGATACATCGGGGTTGGTATTTATGTCAAGATCATATTTTATCCTGATGCTGTATGTTCCGTCGCCGGCAGTCTCATCGCCGCTGATCTCTGTTTTTCCGTCGTCGTACATATATCCTACATGCTCGTCGGTATCAATGTCAATGAACTCGATGCATTCGGGCATATCATCTCCCAAAGGAATAGAAGCATAATAAATGACTTCCCCCGGAGTATATCCGTCGCCGCCTTCGTCATCGGTATAGATATAAATGCGTGATTCCGACATTTCAACATCCTTTATTGCATTATCATCATCGTATCTCGGCGATCCGTGCTCATAGGTCACCTTAATCTCAGACGGTGTTTTCTCTTCCGCCCCCTCGGAAGCAGAGGCCTTCGTTTCCTTCGTCCCGGCTTCGGACTGTGAGATCCTTTCATCACCCGAAGCGGGCATATCGGGTGTCTCAGTCTCTTTTACCATCTCATTTCCTGCAGCGCTGACAGATGCTGCGGATAATTCTGAAACCGTAACAGCCGTTGTTACAGCCGTCATGCTCTCATCAGGTGTGACGAGCGGATCGACAGCCTCTGAAGCTGCGGGAGTCTCTGCATACACAGCGGGCTGAACTGCAGGAGCGCTGTTTGAGCAGCCTGCCAATATTGATACTGCCAGAACCAGAGGAATATACTTTTTCATGATAAAATATCCTTTCGTTATCTTTTAGCGCTGCCGAATCCGGGAGCGGTCATTTATAATCTTCTGTATACGAATACAATCATGCTGCCCGTTATTTTTCATTTTTCACAAACTTTTCACAAAGAAACTTACAGAACCGGGCAGATCCCATTCTGTGGCGGAATTGACAATATATTGCCAAAAACAGCCTTTATTGACATAAAGAGCGTTCTGCGGTAAACCTGTTGTTAACAGCAGTAAATATCGCTTGTATGTTTTATACAAGGCTTAGTTAACAGGATTAGCCGACAATCTACTTAATTACGCCAGTTAACAGCCACATAAATTAATCGCTAAAACCAGCTAATTTTACTTTTTTATAAAAAAATTGTTATTTTTGTAAATAACTATTGCATTTTTGTTTCGCATGATATATACTATATATAAGCGATGCGTCGGCAGCACTCCGACAGCATCATCCTGCACTGTGAAATTGCACAACAGGAAGAAACAACTAAACATTAAGGAATAAGGAGGGAAAAAGGAACATGCTGTACGATACCATGTTCAATATGGCACAGGATGCCGCGATGCGCCAGCAGCAAAACGGCGGCTTCGCACCCGACGATACGATATGTGTGCTGTGTTCCTCTTCTGGACGCTTTTATACAGGGTTTAGTCATGTGGAACTTTTCAACGGAAATCCTGTAGGTGTCCACGCAGAGGTAGCTGCTATGCAGCAGATGATGGCCGCAGGGGAATTCATAGCATCATCCCTGCTGCTCGTAAGTGCATTCAATCTCAGCGCAATGCTTCCGTGCGGAGGCTGTGCCCAGTTCATCATGTCGCAGAATCCCGCAAATGCAGGCTGCCAGATAATCCTGCCCGACAGAGTCATGCTCCTCAGTGAGCTCGGGGCACCTCAGGGCGGTATGCCGCCGATGCAGCCTCAGCCTGCAGCTCCCGCTCCCGCAGCAGGTGCAGCAGGAATGCATTCAAGCTCAGATCTGCTCAAGAGCAGGGTGGGCAATCTTCTCAATGTCGATGACGATGATGACGACGATGAAAAAGAGGATGAAAAGAAATCCCTTTTCGGACGGCTTTTCGGCAAGAAATGACGATCCGCCTGAAAATACGAAAGGAAGGAAGAGTGAATAATGAGTAATTCCAAGGATATCAAGGAAAAACAGGAAGGTACACAGGTAAAGGAAAAGAAGATTTCCACGGTAACAGTGATACTTATCGTGCAGCTCGTAGTCATGGCAGCACTTATACTTATCATGACCATCAGCGTAGGAAGACTTACCCGTGAGAATGCCCTTAACCATATGGCAACGATCACCGACGAGCGTGCACAGATCATCCAGAACTATGTTGTAAACTCAGAAAAAACACTGCGTTCATTCAGTAAGGCTTCTCAGGTAAAGGATCTTCTCGAGCTTTCCAAGAAAATGGATCTTCACGAACTCGTAGACGAGGAGAACCACGGCTATGCTCCCGATGCATACGAAAAGTATCCCGAAGAGATGAAGATACTCGAAGCAGCTCAGGCATACACCGTAGATTTCGGCAATGATGTAGACAACCTCGAGGGCTTCTGGATCGGTTCATGGGAAACTCTCGTTATGACACAGACCAACCCTGCGGTAGTCGGAATGACCACCCGTACCGATCCCGAGAGATTAAAGCAGCTGCAGGACGGAATGCTCAACGGCAACGACGGCCTTTACAATGCAGGCATCATAATCTCCCCCGCAACAAACAAGCAGATTCTTTCCATGTATATCGAGGTAAAGGATGACAACGGCGATCCCATCGGTCTCGTTGGTCTCGGTATATTCACCGACCAGTTGGTCAACAACCTCGACAGCATGGCCATCAGAGGCATTGACGACTTCTCCTACAGCATGGTAAATTCCGCTGATAACAAGTATATCTTCAATTCCGACAAGAGCCTCGTTACACAGGAAGCTACCAACAGCGATGTACGCTCCTTTGCTGCAGCCCGTCCCTCACAGCCCGGAAGCTTTGAATACAAGGGCGCAGACGGAAAGGATTATGTATCCACATATACATACATCAGGGATTACGGCTGGCTGATGATGCTTGATGCACCCAAGAGCGAGGTTTATGAGATGACCTCACGAATGATCGTATTCGTTGTTATCTTCGGTATCCTCATCCTCGGTCTTATCCTGGTGTTCAGCTTCCTCAACAAGCGTCAGGAAGCAGCAAACAGAAAGCTCTCCAAGCAGATCCAGAAAACAGAGAAGACAAAGGAATCCCTTTCAACAGCCATGTTCATGGATATCCTTACAAATGTAAGCAACCGTGTATCCTTCTCCATGGATCTTGAAAAGATCACTCCGAGCAAGGATCACCCCTACTACTTCTCAATGTTTAATATCCTTGATTTCAGCTCCATCAATACCGCATACGGAAATGACGCAGGTGATGCAATACTCGTAAACACCGCTGATATCCTCAGGGAAAGCTTCCCCGACGGCACTGTTTACCGCACAGGTTCCGATGAATTTGTAGTAGCAGTTTCCGCAGCGGATAATTCCCAGACCTCTTATCAGCAGATGCTCCGCCAGACAAAGGATGCACAGGGCAAGCTCATGGGGCCTCAGTCCACTCCCGGCGGCGTAGTTACAGCTACCTATAAGATCACTATGGTCAAGAAGAGCGACGAGCTCAACTCCTCCGTTATCACCATCCTCAAGGATATCGCCAACAAGCAGCCCAGCAAGACTCTGTTCGGCCAGATACAGCTTATTGACCTTGATATGTGATATGTGATCAGCGCATGACCGCGTGATCTCACGAAGAAACCAATCATCATTCCCCCGCCCGCCGGCGGGGGAATATGTATTTTCCGCGTCATATTCGGTGCTTCCCAAAATTACACAATTTGCAAATCACGCCAATATGTCAAATTGACAAAGCCTACAAAATTTCGGCATTATGCTTGAATTTTGCAGGCTTTTGTTATATAATTTACCTAATTGCACTTTGCTGCGAGGAAATTCTTTGTGTTATTTCCTTGACAGTAGGAGCAAAATGACGAAAGAAGAAGGTTTTTTTATGAACACGATCAGAATCGCAGATCTGACACTCAGAGTTATCGGTGACAAAAAGCTATCCGGCGGCATCTCCTTCAGAGAGAAGCTAGAAATTGCGAGCCTGATCGATCGCCTAAAGGTCAATATAATAGAGCTTCCCCCGCTATCAGGAGAAAAGGCAGACGCTCTTGCAAACAAGACCATAGCCTCCACCGTGAAATCAGTAGTTTCGGCATCCGTTGAGATAGGCAGCGGTATGATCGAGGAAACATGGGAGAGCATCAGAGGTGCGCGTTCACCCCAGCTCAATCTTAACGCTCCCGTTTCCACTGTTCAGATGGAATATATGTGCCACAAGAAGGCACCGGCTATGCTTGAGCTTATCAAAGAACAAGTCAAGCTGTGCCGTTTTTTTTGTGAAAAAGTGGAATTCACAGCTGTTGATGCAACACGCGCAGATTATGATTTTCTTGTACAGGCTTTCAAGGCTGCTGAGGAAAGCGGCGCTGAAATATTCACAATATGCGACACCGCAGGCGTGATGCTCCCCGATGAGTTCGGCAAGCTGGTAGCAGACCTTTACAGGGATGTACCCGCTCTGGCTGAAAAGGAAGTCTTCGTGGTATTCGACAACTCCATGGGTATGGCTCTTGCATCCGCTGCAGCAGCTATCCGCGCAGGCGCAAACGGCTTTAAATGCACCGCTGTAAAGTCCGATCTGCCCTCATACAGACAGGCGGCCGTCCTCTTTGAGAAAAAGGGCGAGGAGCTTGACATCAGGACAGACCTCAACACCACAGTGCTCCTGCACACAGTTGATCAGATAAGAAAAATATCCGTTCCCCAGCTTGACAGCGAAACTCCCTTCCGCGGAACAGGCATGGGTGAAAGCCCTGATGTGAGCCTCTATTCCACCGACAGCATGGCGACCGTCATGAAGGCAGTGGAAAAGCTGGGCTATGATCTTTCCGAGGAGGATCATGCAAGCGTATATGAGGCATTCCTGAGAGTTGCCAACAAAAAGCACTTTGTGGGCACAAAGGAGCTCGAAGCGATAATCGCAACATCTGCCATGCAGGTGCCCTCCAGCTACCGCCTTGACAATTATGTTGTAAACAGCGGCAATATCATCACTGCCACCGCTAATGTCCTCATTGAGAAGGACGGCGAAAAGATCAGAGGTGTCGGTGTGGGTGACGGCCCTGTTGATGCAGCATTCCTTGCAATAGAGAATATACTCGGCCACCACTATGAGGTGGATGATTTCCAGATACAGACCGTTACCGCAGGCAGAGACGCTATGGGAAGCGCTCTTGTAAAGCTTCGCGCAAACGGCAGGATCTACTCCGGAAGCGGTATTTCCACAGACATAATCGGGGCATCCATCCGCGCATATCTGAGTGCCCTCAACAAGATCGTTTACGATATGGCATAAGGGAGTGTGGAACATGAAGCTTTCTTATTCTGTAAAGAACTGGCCCGAAAAGGACTGGTCCAAACTCTGTGATGCCGCAGTTTATGCCAAAATGAGCGGCATCGAGCTCTGCAGCGTGGATGATGACAGATTCCTCTGCAAGAATTCCCCCACAAACCCCGGTATCGCCCCCTCGGAAAGACGCAAGCTCCGCAGGGCTGACCTTGCCGTACCCTGTGTTGATACCGCAGGCGATTTTACCGAAAGCAATTTCCCCGCAGAATTTTCCGATGCAGTGGAGGCCGCTGTGAACCTTGCCTCCCCTGCTGTGAGCATACACACGAAGAGCACAGACCGCGAGGCCTGTGTCAAGGTGTTGTCCTCCCTTCTGGAGATCACACGCAGAAAGGGCATCTGCCTCCTTGTTGAGACAAAGGGCACCTATGCGGATACCGAAAAACTCCGCGATCTTCTCAATGAATTTGCCGATGACCAGTGCCTTGCAGCTCTCTGGAACATGGCTGAGACCTCTGCAATAGCAGGCGAGGATCCGGAAAAGACCATAACCAACCTCGGTGCATATGTCCATCATGTACACATCCATGATTACCGCATGGAGAGCGGCAAGCCCGCTGCAACGCTCATGGGCGAGGGCGAGCTTCCCGTACACGACCTGATGAACGCACTGCGCTCTGTAAATTATGACGGATATATCTCCCTTCTGTGGGATCCTGCATGGTACAAAGAGATCGAGGATATGGACATCATCCTCACCCACTTCGTAAGATACATGAAGACTTTCCGCGGTACACGCCGCGGAAAGGGCTACCTTTACTGGAACAAGGCTCACACGGGCAAGTATGTGTGGAAGAAGGAAGTTCTTATAAACAAGACCTTCCCCGAGGTGCTCGACACGATGGTGGAAAACTTCCCCGACCAGACCGCCATCAAGTTTACTACCCTTGATTATGAGCGCACATATTCCGAATTCAGGGATGATGTTGATGAATTTGCCCGCACACTTGTATCGCTCGGTGTAAAGGCGGGCAGCAAGGTAACTATCTGGGCTACCAATGTTCCCGCATGGTTCCTCACTTTCTGGGCTGCCACCAAGATAGGCGCAGTGCTCGTAACAATGAACACCGCCTACAAGATACACGAAGCTGAGTATCTGCTGCGCCAGTCCGACACACACACCCTTGTAATGATCGACGGCTACCGCGATTCAAATTACAAGGAGATAATAAACGAGCTCTGCCCCGAGCTGGCAGAAAACCGCCCCGGCTCTCCCCTGCACGCAAAGA
>CAMHMM010000036.1 GCA_946186215.1 uncultured Ruminococcus sp.
AGAATTTGAAAAATTTCAAATTCGATGGATGTGAAGGCAAAAATATTTCAATAGAAGGTGCCGCGTTCGAGGAATGTGTCAATCTCAGATCTCTTGATTTGAGCGGAATTAACCTCTATTCTTCGACTAATATGTCAATTGCGGTTCCAGATAAAGTAGGAACTCATGCATTTGAGGATTGCACCGCACTTACGGTTACATACAACGGAAAAGAATATAATTATACAAATTTTGAAGGAATAGATGATTATTGAAACTGACGCAAGATAGATGGCGATAACCTGAAGATCAAATATCCGGACAAGGAATATAACAATTCAAATATATATTCAATATTTCTCCAAACAGATAAACTGATTACAAATCGGCATATGCGCTGCCGTTCCAGTCTGTCAAAAAAGTCAGCCAAAAGGCTGGCTTTTTTTTGATAGACTGCCGCAGGCTTTGCCATTAGTGTGAAATAATAGTAGGCAAACAAAAGTTACCGAGCCACAAATGAGCATTACCCACAAATCAGCATACGAGTAGTTGTCGGCCTTGCCTACCGACTAAGTATAAAATATTCGCAGTAATTAAAGTTCCGAGCCACAAATGAACAAATCCGTCCAAAAGAAAGTACGAGAGGGTGCAGGCTCTGCCTGCCTGCTTGACAAAAACGGGCGGCGGTGATATACTGAAAATGAAAGAAGAAGCCAACTCTGTTCCGACCGCGGTGCATCTTCCCGATGCCGCCCGGAACAGTTATACCTATGGTGATGATGATGAAAAGGATCAGGATCATATTATGCACACTATTGTCACTGCTCATGCTGCTTGCGGCGGGTACGGATGTGTGTGCGCATTACGGCGAGGCTACAGAAAACGCCGACACCTATACCCAGCAGGAGCTGGAATTCATGCGCAAGCTCTATGAGGTGATAAGCAGGCACGGCTCGGATGTTATCTGCGCATCGGATTACGGCATCGACATAAACAGGCTCAACGACCTTTATACAGTGCTCTACTGCAGCTCTCCCGAATTTTTCTATGTAAGCGCCGTTTCGGGACTGTATACCTATTCGGGCAAGGATCTCTACTTCAAGCCAAAATACATCTGCGACGAAAAGAAAACCGAGCAGATGCAGAAGGAGATCGATATCAGAGTCGAAAATATCCTTGCGGGAATCGACGACAGGATGTGCGATGCGGAGAAAATACTCTACATCCATGATGCAGTTGTGGGTATGTGCGACTATGTTGACAGCGACACCGACAAGGGCAGGAATATATACGATGTGTTCGTAAAGGGCAAGGCGCTGTGCGTGGGCTATACACTTGCATTCAGCTACCTCTGCGACAAGATCGGCATCCCGAATATCCCCGTGTTCAGCGACGACCATATTTGGAACATGGTCGAGCTGGACGGCAAATGGTACTATGTGGACTGCACCTGGGACGAGCTGCTCGAAAACCAGCCCAACTGCGTCCTTCATCTGCTGATACTCGTCAGTGATGATTTCATGAAGGGCTACACCACCAGCCACGGCAAATACCATGTCGATTACGATGCGGACTCCGATAAATATGAGGATGCAGTGTGGACATCGGTTATCAGCCGCATGGATTATTACGACGGAAAATGGTACTTTATAGCCGACGGCGGGCTTTACAGATATTCCTTCAGGGACGACCGACTTGAACTGCTCGAGGAGATAAACGAAAAATGGCGCGATGTCACCCGCAAGGTGCTGGGCGTATCCTTCGGGAAAACAGCGGTATGGAACGATAAAATAATTTACAGCAGCAAATACGCAATATGCAGCTATGATCCCCGCACCGGCAAAAAGCAGAAGCTGTATTCAGCTGATCCGTCAAAGGGCATGATATGCGACTTTGTGGTAAAAAACAACAAGGTAAATGTGTATATATCAAAGGATGTGACAAAGCTTAAGGGTGCAACCGTGTCATTCTCACTTAAAAAGGATGCCACGGGCAAGAACAAAGCAGGCCTGCAGGCGGTGACTAAGGGAAACTACATAAGCCTGAGCTGGGATGAGATACCCAAGGCAGAGCAGTACGCCGTGTACCGCTATGACAAGAAAACAAAACGGGCATCAAAAATATGCACCACATCGGGAACAAAGATAACATTCAAGCGCACATCCGCAGATGAGGGCTGTCTGTACTCGATAAAGGTAAAAACGGCGGAGGGCCTGTCGGATTACTGCGGCTGGATCGCTGCATAGAAACGGAGGAATATCATGAAGATCTGCATTTCATCGAAAAAATTCACGGCGGCGGCCGATACACACGGCGCGGAGCTTGTCTCCCTCACGACAGGCGGGCATGAGCTTATCTGGTCGGGAGATGCATGGAAGCGCCACGCACCCGTTCTGTTCCCGTTCGTATGCAATACACTGTCGAAAAAATTCACGGTAAACGGCGCAGAATATGCCCTCGGAAACCACGGCTTTGCCCGTGACAGTGAATTTGAAGTGACAGCACAGAGCGAAAACTCCGTTGAATTCACACTGCGCTCCACGGAAGACACTCTTTCCGTATATCCGTTTGAATTTGAGCTGAAAGTCCGCTATACTCTCACAGATACTCTGCTGACCGAGTTTATCGTAAAAAACACCGGCAGCAGGGAAATGATATTCTTCATCGGCGGACATCCGGGCTTCAATGTTCCGTTCCTGTGCGAACGCGAAAACTCCTTCGATGATTACAGCGTTGTGTATGAAAAGCCCGAAACGATCGTGCAGAAGCTCCCGCAGGGCGATCATACCGTTATTGAAAACGGCAGCAAGGTCGCTGTGACAAGAGAGCTTTTCAAAAATGATGTATTTCTCAAAGATAAACCCGCATCATCAGCCGTTTCTCTGGTAAGCGAAAAGAGCGGCAGACGCATTACCGTTGACTATGACAAAAACGGCACGATCGCCGTGTGGTCGCCCTATGATGACAGCGCCACATTCATCTGTCTGGAGCCCTGGGCGCAGACACCTGTATACGACGGCGGCAGTGAGGAGCTTACAGAAATGAGCAATGCTCTGCATCTGCCCGCAGGCGGAGAATATACCTTCAGCTACACAATATCTGCGGATATGTAAGTCAAGAGAACACAAAGCAATAAGCCTCACAAATGTCCATGTGCATTTGTGAGGCTTATTTTCCCTGTGACCTGTATTCGTACATCTTCAGCACCTCAAGAGCCGCCTTATACAGCTGCAGATGCTTGTCCATCGCCCTTTTCTGGAGTATCCTGTGTGCTTCGTCCTCGGTTATTTTCAGATACTCGATCAGAACGCACTTTGCCCTGTAAATGAGCCTGTCCTCATCGATCTTTCTTTCAAGCTCCTCATTTCTTTTCTTTGCCGCATCCATATCTCTTTTCATGGCAAGAGCCTTCCTGATTATGCTGAGCGCCAGAGATCGGTTCACATTCTTGGGAAGCACCGAAAGATCGAGCCCCACGGTCTTGGAGCACACCTCGTCATAGACCTTTGAGGGGGCAAAAACGACCTGTTCCGCGCTGGACACGGAAGAGATATACGCCGCAGTATCAAGACCGAAGCCATCCGCAAAGGGCATCACGGAAAGGATGATATCAAGCTCGTTTGAAGCCGCAATATTCCGTGCCTCCGAGCCCTGAGCCAGCAGCAGCTCCACAGGCTCGATATCTTTGAGGACATCTGTGAGAAGCGCCGTCATTTCGCAGTTTGTGCAGATTATCAGTGCCTTCATAGAATCCCCCCTTTACGCCGAAATGCTCAGAGCGGCAGCATTTCGGGCTTTCTTCCTCTGTAAATAGTGTAGTATCTGAAACCGATATCCTTCAGCCGCTCCCCGACCTGATCAAAGCACACTCCGAGAGTGTCGGGCGTGTGTGCATCTGAACCTAAGGTAAGCAGCTCGCCGCCCATTTCCCTGTAACGCTTTAAGATATCATAGCAGGGATTGGGCTCGTCAAGTCCCCTCGCAAGGCCGCCTGTGTTGCATTCGAGTGCCTTGCCTCTTGTGATGATCTCTTTGAGTATGGTGTCTATGATATCCGAATATTGCTTATAAGAGCATTCAAGGCCGTATTTTTTCCCATAGCGGACGATATAATCAAGATGCCCCAGTGAATCAAAAGCATCGTGAGCTTTTATGCAGGAAAGCATGGTCTCGTAGTATGCGGTGTAGTATCTGTCACCGATATGATGATAATACTCGTCATAGTAGGGATCAAGGCCGTCCACAAAATGGATGGAGCCTATGATAAAATCAAAAGCGTATTTATCCGCTGTACCGTCCTGATACACGACCGTTTTCTCCTGCAGTCCCGATTCAATACCGATGCGGATATCAAGACGATCTGCATATTCCTCTTTCAGCGCACGCATTTTTTCAAGATATCTCGGGATATCAAGGCCAAAATCCACATCCGACACAACATCATGATCGTCATGATCGGTAAAGCATATGCCGCTCATGCCCAGAGCAAGAGCCTGCTTTATCTGAAGCTCAGGTGCAGTGTCGCTGTCCCCCGAAAAACCCGTATGGATATGCGAATCAATATACATAATATCTCCTTTGCCATGCTGTCTGACAAACGGCAGCCCGTGTATTATAAAACTGCAGAATTAATCTATTTTCCCATGTTCCCTCACCTTAGAGACGGGAACATCGCTTTATTGATTATAACACAGCACGCAGGAATTTTCAAGTAGTTTGATCAAGCGTTCTTTTTATCATCAAAATATAGTCAAACAATTTACATTGATAGGGACAGTCGTGATCACAGAGCGAATTCAGGGTTATTTAGGTTATTTTATCGTCATATCATCTTGACAAGCTTATGCGAAAATACTATAATTGTAGTATGGGTGTTTGTATCCTGATGTGTTTCCGGCTTTATGACGGATATCACAGGATCACCCACACAATCACGAATCCGTATGTTTTCAGAACATCTGAAGAGGTATATATGATCAAGAATCTCAGACTTTCTGCGATGGTCTCCATCTGCGTCGGTCTTATCACGCTTGTGTGCATGGGCGTTTTCTATGTCGTCCTCAGCGGCAAGGTCTCCGACACAGTGCAGCAGAAATCAGTTGAAAATATGATGACCGTACTCAACGGTCAGGCAAATCTGATAGAAAACTATGTTGACAGCTCGGAGAATGTGTTAAAGGAATTCGCAAGCGCCAACGAAGTGACCGATCTTCTCAAATCTTCCGAGGATCCTGACATCACCGCGCGTGCCCAGAAGTATACGGAAAAGTATTTTTCCAATCTTCACCTCTGGGAAGGTATCTACATCAGCAACTGGGACACCCAGGTGCTGGCTCACGCATACCCCGAATATGTTGGCATGGTAACAAGAACGGGCGATGATCTTCCCCCGTACAGAGAGACCATGACCTCATCCCCTGACGGATTTTTCAACGGCGGCGCATTCATCTCACCGTCATCCCACCAGATGATATTCAATCTGCGAATGGCCATCTACGATGAAAACGGCGATCCCATCGGCCTTGTAGGCGGCGGCCCGTTCCTGTCGGGACTCAATGAGCTCCTTGCAAAAATGAACGGTTCTTCCATCAATGACGAGCAGTACGCAGTCATTGATACCGCGCACACGATCTATGCATATCATTCCGACAACAGCCTTATCATGCAGGAAATACAGGACGAAGGCCTGCTGAAGATCCTTGAGCTTACAAATGACGGCGTATATCAGGGCATCTATGAGGATGATACAACCACCACCGCTTATCAGTTCCTGCCGGATTACAATCTCATACTCACCATGCGCTACACTACCGCAGAGATCATGCGCGACAGCACGGAAACCAAGCATCTTTTTGTCGTATTTGCGGGACTTACCGCTGCGGTGATCATCATAGTAACATCCATAACCTCACAGATAATAACAAGGCCGCTCAACAAGGTGACCTCTGCAGTCGATACTCTGGGCTCACTTTCCCTTGAAAACGAGGGCAGCATAGAGCGCTACACCAATTCGACAAGCGAGGTCGGCAGGATAGCAAGCTCGGTCAGCTCCCTTACAGATGTTCTGCGCGGGATAGTCACCACACTTTCGGACTGCTCGGGCTCTCTCAGCCGCGGCTCAGAGGTGATGATCGAGACCGTTTCCGGACTGTACAAGAGCGCCAACATCAACGCCAAGACCACAAAGCGCATCTCAAACGGCGCAGTTTCTGCCAATCAGGCACTGCGCAGAGTAAACGAGGATATCAGCTGCATCACAGGACTTGTCCACCAGAGCAAGGACGAAACACACCACAGAGTTTCCGAGGCAGCCGATATGGTCGTGGAAATGGATGCGAAATTCGACTCCATCAGACAGCGCACGGAAAAGACCGAGTCGGATATCGAAAGGTCCGTTTCCTATCTTGATGCATTCACCACCATCAACGACAATGTCCAGATAATACAGGAGATCGCGGGCAACACCAACTTCCTTGCAATAAACGCTTCCATAGAGGCGGCAAGAGCGGGCGATGCGGGCACGGGCTTTGCTGTCATCGCATCGGAGATAAAGGAGCTTTCCTCCGTTTCCTCAAAGGCAGCGGATAATATTTCCACGATATGTGAGGAGCTAAACGATAATATCGTCACTATCAAGACCTGCTTTGATGAGATAGTCAAATTCATCAAGACCGATATATCCGGGATATTCGGCGAAATGCGTACATTCTCCGAAAGACTTCGCTCCACTGTCGAGGAAGTCAACGAGGATATGGACAAAATGTCCTCGATAATCGAAAAGATACAGAAGGAAACAAAGCAGCTCGGCGCACTTGTTGAGGAAAACGAACAGGGTGCCGCAGATATCGACGAAAAAACACGGGAGACCTATGACACTGTCCGCCGCCTCAATGAGCTTATAAGCCAGAACAAGCAGACAGCACAGGATATCGACAGGATCGTATCACAGTTCGTGAAGTGATGCACAGATAATGCCGCACAGCGGATGGAGCAGGATATGCACTTTACTCAGGCAAAGGGGATACTCAATAAGGTCGGCAGTGCCTATGGGATGAACATCTACCGCGGATGTACCCACGGGTGCATATACTGCGACAGCAGGAGCGCCTGCTACCGCTTTACCCACCCCTTTGAGGATATCGAGGTAAAGGAAAACGCCCCCGAGCTGCTCGATAAAGCGCTGAGCTCCAAACGGCGCAGATGTATGATCGGTACTGGCGCTATGTCCGATCCGTATATGCACTGTGAGGAAAAACTGGAGCTTACGCGCAGATGTCTGGAGATCATCCTCAGACACGGCTTCGGCGCGGCAGTTCAGACCAAATCAGACCGCATAATGCGGGATATCGACCTTCTGGACGAGATAAACCGCAGCGCGAAATGCGTTGTGCAGATGACTCTCACCACCTATGACGACAGGCTGTGTTCGGTCATCGAGCCGAATGTATGCAATACCCGAAGACGGCTATGGGTGCTCGGTCAGATGCAGAAAAGGGGCATTCCAACTATAGTATGGCTCGCGCCGATACTCCCGTTTATCAACGACACGGAAGAAAATATCCGCGCCATACTGGACGAGTGCATCCGCGTGGGCGTGAAGGGCATCATATGCTATGATATGGGCGTTACCCTGCGCGAGGGCGACCGCGAATATTTCTATGCCGCGCTGGACAGGGATTTTCCCGGTCTGAAGGAACGGTATATCAGGCAGTATGGGGATTCATATATCATATCGAGCCCGCATTCACGCAGGCTCATGGCTCTGTTTGAGGATATTTGCTCAAAACACGGAATAATGTACAAGCCGGATGAATGCTTTGGCTATCTTGGCGAGCTTCCCGAAAAATACGAACAGTTGAGCCTGTTCTGAAAAAGGATGAACGATATGGACGGGATCATCAGAAAAGATGTGTGCGAGGAATGGGCTCATTCCGGCATAATAAAGGCGGGCGACTACTGCTTTCTCAACTATTGTGCAGGTAATGTGGGCGGCACCGTCGAGGAACAGATAAACGGAGCATTTGATGAAATGGAAAAGCGCCTTGCACTGTTCGGGCTCACACTTGAAAATGTTGTGCAGATGGATTGCCTTTTCAGGGATATCTGGAATATCCCTGTCATGGAAAAGGTGATAAAGCAGCGGTTCAACGGGAAATATCCCGTCCGCAAATCCATTCAGACGGAATTTGCCCACACAGGCGGCGAAAGCGGCCTGCAGTTTCAGGCAGATGCCATCGCCTACTGCGGTAATATCAGTTAAAAACAGTGCCGTACATCAGACAGTACGGCATTTTTGCTGAAAGGCCGTATAAGCGTAAAGAAGCCTTCATTCAGAATATTTATAGAAAAGGAACACTATGGAACTCAAACAGCTTACAGACAGAGTATGGTATTATCCATACGAACAGGAGCGCGACCGCCCCAATCTTGGCTATATCCGTGGAGACAGCTTCAGTGTGGCAGTGGATGCAGGGCATTCGCAGGCACATACGGAAGAATTTTACGATGCCCTGAAAAAAGCCGGACTGCCCCTGCCTGAGCTTACGATCATCACCCACTGGCACTGGGACCATACCTTCGGGATGCACAGCGTACACGGGCTTTGCATCGCAAACTCTCTCACAAACGGGCATCTCCGTAAATTCTCGGAAAAGATAAAGGACAAAGAGGAGGAAAAATTCTTCTCACTGCACGAGAGCATCCGTCTTGAATACGCAAATTCACCTGTTATCGTCACACTTGCGGATATGGTCTTTTCGGGAGAAATGCTCATTGATGCGGGAAACTGCCCTGTCCGTATTTTTCAGGCACAGGCTCCCCACACGGATGATTCTTCCCTTATTCATGTGATCAATGATAATGTGCTGTTTCTCGGCGATGCCGCAGGCGGCGTATTTCCCACATGGGAACGCGATCCCGCCCTTTGCAGAACGCTTGCGGAAACGATCCGCGGGATCAATGCGGATATCTGCCTTGAAGGGCATTACATCCCCCAGACAACACAGGAAACTGTGGACGACCTGCTGACAGAATGAATCATCCCTGTACCGTGCTGCGGTACAGGGATTTCATTTTCATGTGTGTTTTTTCAGTCAAAGCTTATCGTTATATTGGTATCGCCCTCGGGCTCTACTCTGTAAACGCTTCCCTTTTCGGAATCGAACTTTGTATAGGGACTGTCTGCGGTGAACATCTCGGTGCTGCCGTTTTCTGGCACAACGGTTATATCCGTACTGCATACCTCAAAATATGTTCCGCTGAACTCGGCAGGTATCAGTTTGCCGTTTAGATATACCCGTCCCTTTGTATCATCATAGGATATTTTTATCTCCCTGCTGCTGCCCGTTTCAAATGCTTCGGAGATCATATCGGGGAAAACACCGTAGCGAGAATCAAGATAGTTTGCAAAATTCTGTATCTGCCCCTCATAGTGGTTCTCAGCCCCCCATGCAAGCACCCATTCGGGGCCGAAGCGGTCGAAGGTGTCGGGAACATACCTTTTGTAGATATCATACACACTGACAGCCTTTTCCACAGCCATTTTGCGCTCAAAGCAGATATTTCTCATATCGCACAGGGATGTTACAAGCTTGTTCCGGAATACGGGGCAATCTGTAAGCGTTCTGATGAGCCGCAGAGGATGGCGCTGTGTATTGCCCTCTTCATCTGTCATATCGGGCAGCGCTTTGTGCATATAAAAGCGTACATTGTTGTCATGATACTCATCGCCGTCGTAGATGCCCGATGAATAGTCCGTATCAAACACCAGCATACGCCATTTCCCGTCAGCCTTTTCGCGGCTGCTGTCAGGCTTTCTTACACGCCACATACCCCAGTTGTGGTCGTCAAAGAAGCTGTCTGAATTGTGGATATAAAGGTTGAAGGCAAGATAATCCGCAAAGTCATCAAGGTCTATCATTTCCGAAAGCTTTTCATAATTTTCGGGAACATTCAGATCATTCTCCACAGCAAAGTCGTACATCTGGGTGAAAAGCTCTATATCCTCATCCTCGCCGTCCTCAATGCTTCCGTTTTTGAGGAAGATGACATTATCATCATCGAACACATCGCCCTTTTCAAGGCTGTAATTATTCTCTATATAGTGGTCGCTGTAATCTTCCGCAAGGGAGTACATACCCCAGTATTCGCCGTCAAGATAGACTATCACGGGAGTGTACTGCATGGTTTCAAGCCCCGTATCTGCGACCATGCTCTGCAGGAACGGATCTCTTATCTTGGCAAAATCGCAGTCGTTGCCGCCGTTTCTCAGCACGAAGGAACGGTATTTATCCACCTCGCCCGTGCCGTCGCTGCGCATATTCCCCGGGATGAGCGGATACTTGAAATTCTTTTTTCCGTAATCCTCACGGGCGATAAGGCGCATACTCTTCTGCGCGGCACTTCTTGAAGCCGCTCCCATAATGCGAACACCGCAGTCCTGAGCAAGCTGCAGACCGTCGGCGGTGATATATTCCATCGACACAGGGCGTTCCCATTCCCTGCCCCTGTTGGAGTAATTGCCCTTTGACTGCCATCCCTGCCAGCCTGCAGGAGCATCTTTCACCCACTCGTCAAATGTGTCTCCCATCACATAGATGCCGTCATGTTTATTGAAAAAATTTTTCGGATCGGTAATAAGAGAGATCACAGGAATATCGTATTTTTCAATTCCCACAAAGAATGTGCGGCTCATCGTCTGCACCACATTCCCCTGCCCGTCCACAGCGGCCGCCCGTATCACATTGGCCTTTTTCACGCTATGATTCGGGGTATAATCGTTATCGGGGCATATTCCCTTTATGGCAGAGAGGGCATTCTCCACAGATGAACGGTCACGCAGGA
This sequence comes from uncultured Ruminococcus sp., assembly GCA_946186215.1. Taxonomy (GTDB): domain Bacteria; phylum Bacillota; class Clostridia; order Oscillospirales; family Ruminococcaceae; genus Huintestinicola. Next base: position 10,822 of record CAMHMM010000036.1, read on the forward strand.
GTATTGGCTTGGTGTAAAGCGTCTTTGTGCTGTCGGGCTCGCTGCCGTCAGTAGTGTAATATATGGTACACCCTTCGGGAGCTGTTATTTCAAGCTCGAACTGTTCATCATAAAAGCCGCTTTCCGCACTCATCTGCAGCTCATCACTGAACACACCGTATTCTGCTACTGCGCTTTGCTTGTCATCACTGTCGGAAACAGATGTTTCCTGCGAAGCCGTATCCGCTTCCTGAGTTTCATTTTCAGCCGCAGTCTGTTCGGTTGCTGACTGCGGCACTGCTGTATCCTGTGAAGCGCAGGCACAGAGCAAAAGTGCGGCGAGTACTATTATTGTCTTCTTCATGTCGTGATCCTTTCGATGCTATTGCACATAGACGATGGCATTTTTTCTTATCGCCATTATAATACGCATTATAGCTGAGTATATAAGCCCTGCACAGTAGAGATATACGAGCATTACCGTAGAATCAAGAAATACCACGCTTGCGGCGGCTACAAGGATATTCACCGCTCCCC